>JBCBYE010000078.1:0-10520 GCA_039816075.1 Pseudomonadota bacterium
GAAGGAGGCCCCGGATCAAGCCCGGGGCAAGACGGCGCTCAGGGCGATGTCGAACGATGTTCGGTGCGATGGCGAACGATGTTCGGCGCGATTTAGACCGATGCTCGGGGGCGATGTCGACCGATGCTCGGGGCGATGGCGAACGACGTTCGGGGCGACGCCGCCTGCGACCCGCGGCGCGGGCGCTCAGTCGCGACGGCGCAGGCGGATCACCACGTCGACCTTGGCGATCTCCGCGCCCTCGGGCGCCTCGGGCAGCCCGTCGATGCGCAGGGGCCCGTGGGAGGCGTCGGTCAGCGTCCCCTCCGGCTCCCAGTAGAAATGGGCGTGGTCGTCCACCTTGGTGTCGTAATAGCTGCGGGCCCCGTCCACCGTGATCTCGGCCATCAGGCCCGCTTCGGTGAAGCTGCGCAGCGTGTTGTAGACCGTCGCCAGGCTCACGCCCTCGCCGCTGGCATGGGCGGCCTCGAACAACGTTTCGGCCGTCACGTGCCGATCGCGACCGTCCCCGACCAGCAGCGCGGCCAGCGACCTGCGCTGCCGCGTCGGGCGCAGTCCGGCCGAGGCCAGCCACCGCAGGGCCCGCGCCTGCGCGGCCTCGTCGAGAACGTCGTTCAGGTCATCCATGACCCGTTCAATATCCGCTCGCGCATGTGAAATTCAAGGCTCCTGCGCCGCATCGGCCCCCGCCGGCCCGCATTTCGCCCCCGCTTGCCACGCGACGGCCTGCGCGTTACCCGTGCCGCCTGACCGAGGCCGCGCCCCAGCGGCCCCGCCCCCACGTCCATTCGCCCGCGGAGGCGCCGCATGACCGACCGGCCCGACAGCTACGATTTCGACGCCCTGATGGCCTGCGCCCGGGGCGAGCTGTTCGGCCCCGGCAATGCGCAGCTGCCCGCTCCGCCGATGCTGATGATGGACTCGATCTCGCGGATCACCGCCGACGGCGGCGACTACGACAAGGGCCTGGTGAAGGCCGAGTACGAGGTGCGCCCGGACCGCTGGTTCTTCGACTGCCACTTCCTCGGCGATCCGGTCATGCCGGGCTGCCTGGGCCTCGACGGTCTGTGGCAGCTGACCGGCTTCTTTCTGGGCTGGAGCGGGCTCAAGGGCCGCGGCCGCGCGCTGGGCGTGGGCGAGGTCAAGCTGACCGCCATGGTCACGCCCGAGGTCAAGCGCCTCGACTACGAGGTGCACGTGCGCCGCGTCATCGACCGCAAGCTGAAGATGGGCGTCGCCGACGGCCGCCTCTTCGCCGACGGAGAGCCGGCCTACGCCGTCAAGGACATGCGCGTGGGGCTGTTCCAGGACGGCTGACGCCGCCCCTCCCCCCGCCGCCGATCAAGGAGGATCCGCCCATGCGGCGCGTCGTCATCACCGGGCTCGGCATCGTCTCGAGCATCGGAAACAACGCCCAGGAAGTGCTCGCCAGCCTGCGCGAGGGGCGCTCGGGCATCTCCTTCGAACCGAACTATGCCGAACACGGCTTCCGCAGCCAGGTCGCCGGCGTGCCCGACATCGACGTCGCCTCCATGGTGGACAAGCGGCAGATGCGCTTCATGGGCGACGGCGCCGCCTACAACTACGTGGCGATGGAGCAGGCGGTGACCGACAGCGGCCTGGCGCCGGACGAGGTCAGCCACCCGCGCACCGGCATCGTCATGGGCTCGGGCGGGCCGTCCACCAAGAACCTCTTCGCCGCGCACAACATCGTGGTCGAAAAGGGCGCGCCCAAGCGCATGGGGCCGTTCATGGTCACGCGCGGCATGTCCTCCACCAACTCCGCGTGCCTGGCGACGCCCTTCAAGATCAAGGGCATCAACTACTCCATCACCTCGGCCTGCTCGACCTCCGCCCATTGCATCGGCAACGGGGTGGAGCAGATCCAGTGGGGCAAGCAGGACGTGGTCTTCGCCGGCGGCGGCGAGGAGGTGGACTGGACCCTCTCCTGCCTCTTCGACGCCATGGGGGCCATGTCCTCCAAATACAACGACGCGCCCGCCACCGCCTCGCGCGCCTTCGACGTCAGCCGCGACGGCTTCGTCATCGCCGGCGGCGCCGGCGTCGTGGTGCTGGAGGAGCTGGAGCGCGCCAAGGCCCGCGGCGCCCGCATCTACGCCGAGGTCACCGGCTACGGCGCCACCTCCGACGGTCACGACATGGTCGCCCCCTCGGGCGAGGGGGCCGAACGCTGCATGCAGCTCGCCGTCGACACGCTGGGCGACCGCAAGGTGAACTACATCAACGCCCACGGCACCTCGACCCCCGCCGGCGACGTGACCGAGGTGGAGGCCGTGCGCCGCGTCTTCGGCGACGCCCGCCCGCCGATCTCCTCGACCAAGTCGCTCACCGGCCATTCCCTCGGCGCGACCGGCGTGCAGGAGGCGATCTACTGCCTTCTGATGCTGCAGAACGACTTCATCGCCGCCTCCGCCAACGTGTCCGAGCTGGACCCCGCCCTCGACCCCGCCGAAATCGCCACCACGCGCGTCGACGACGCCGGCCTCGACACGGTGATCTCCAACTCCTTCGGCTTCGGCGGCACGAACGCGACGCTCGCGCTCAGCCGCTTTCACGGGTGAGCGCCATGGGCCTGATGGAGGGAAAGCGCGGGCTGGTGATGGGCGTGGCCAACAACCACTCCATCGCCTGGGGCTGCGCCAAGGTGCTGCATGAACAGGGCGCGGAGCTGGCCTTCACCTACCAGGGCGAACAGTTCGGCAAGCGCGTCAAGCCGCTCGCCGACAGCGTCGGCGCCAGCCACCTGCTGCCCGCCGACGTGCAGGACGAGGCGTCCATGGACGCCGTCTGCGACACGCTGGCCCGGGACTGGGGCTCGCTGGATTTCGTCATCCACGCCATCGCCTATTCCGACAAGAACGAGCTGCAGGGCCGCTTCGCCGACACCAGCCGCGCGAACTTCCTCAACTCGCTCGACATCTCCTGCTACTCGCTGGTCGACGTCTCGCGCCGCGTCATGCCGCTGATGAGCAATGGCGGCGCCATCGTGACCATGAGCTATCTGGGCGCGCAGCGCGTCATGCCCAACTACAACGTCATGGGCGTGGCCAAGGCGGCGCTGGAGGCGTCGGTGCGCTACCTGGCCAACGATCTCGGCCCCCAGGGCATCCGCGTGAACGCCCTCTCGCCCGGGCCGATGCGCACGCTGGCCGGCAGCGCCGTCGGCGGCGCCCGCCGCGTCTACAACACCGTGCAGACCAACGCGCCCATGCGCGCCAACGCCACGCTGGACCATGTGGGCGGCGCGGCGATGTGGCTGTGCTCGGACTACGGCGCCTCGACCACGGGCGAGGTGCTGTTCGTCGACGGCGGCTATCACTCCACCGGCATGGCGCAGCTGGAAAACCTGACGCCCGTCGCCAGCTGACCCCCGGAGGCGACGGCGCCGCCGCTCGCCGGTCGCCGCCGCACCCCGAAACGCAAAAGGGCGGGCCCCCGGGCCCGCCCTTTCGCGTGGTCGAAGGCGTCGCGCCTCAGGCCGTGCGGCGACGGCGCGCGGCGGCGCCCAGCGCGCCGATGCCGGCCAGCAGCATCCACGCGGCGGCGGGCAGCGGCACCTGGTTCTCCGGCAGCTCCTGCTCGCGCAGACCGGCCAGGCCCGAGAAGTCGGCCGTCTGGCTATGGGTGTAGAAGCCGACCGAGCCGGAGCCGAACGTGCCGTCGGTCGCGGCCAGCGACACCGTCGGGGCCGCCGCGCCCTGCGCCGTGAACGTGGCCGTGATGTCGTCGTTGATCTTGCGCACGACGAAATCGTAGACCGTGCCGCTGGTCCACGCGACGGCCTGACTGTCGAGCAGCGTGGTGGTTCCGCCGGATTCGACCGCCAGAATCGCGCCGTCCGGGTCCTCGCACAGCGAGTTGGACAACGAACCGCACCAGCCGACGCGGTAGTGGTTCGACGGGTCGGCGAACTGGAACACGACGCCGTAGGTGTCGTTGTCGCCGTTGTTGGACACAGTGCCCGAGTATTCGAAATCGCCCACCAGCGTGAAATCGCTGATCAAGGCGCCGTCGTCGTTGCTGTCGGCCTCCGCCGTGTTGCCCGACGTGGTCCAGCTCTGTCCCGTCTGGTTGGTCCACGGATCGGGCGTCGTCGTCCACAGCGACGTGTCGACGACCAGCGCCGAGGCGGGCGCCGCCAGCGTCAGCGAGAGGCCGGCCAGCGCCAGCGCGGAAACAAGTTTGTTCATGGTGCATTCCCCTCAGAAGGTCCCTGACTCGAAAATTAACAAACTCTTGATCGCCGTTCAACGCCCCGGATCGCCCGATTCCGCATCGCGGACCCCGCCCCAGCCCGGCCCGCCCGTCGCGCCCAAGCTTTCCCGCGCCGCGCGAATCCGGCACGCTCGCCGCGACCGCGACGCGCCTCCGTCGCGCCTGACCGGACGGCCGCATGCATGACCCGACCCGCGACGCGCCCGCCGGCGCCTCGCCCATCGAAGACTACCTCGCCCGCCTGCACGCCCGCGTCTCCGCCCTGCGCGGCGGCGCTCCCGCCGACTACATCCCCGAACTGCTCAACGTCGATGCCGACCGCTTCGGCCTGGCCATCGCCACGGCCGACGGCCACATCTACGCCGTGGGCGACCATGCGGAGCGCTTCACGATCCAGTCCGTCTCCAAACCGTTCATGTACGGCTACGCCCTGCGCGAACACCCCAAGGACGAGGTGCTGCGCCATGTGGGGGTGGAGCCCACGGGCGAGGCCTTCAACTCCATCATCCTCGACGACGCCAACAACCGGCCCTTCAACCCCATGGTCAACGCCGGCGCCATGGCCGCGGCGGAGATGATGAAGGGCGAGGATCCCGCGGCGCGCGAGGCGGCCATGCGCGCCTTCTTCTCCGACTTCGCCGGCCGGACGCTGCAGGTGGACGAGGACGTCTACCGCTCCGAAAGCGAGACGGGTCACCGCAACCGCGCCATCGCCTACATGATGCTCAACTCCGGCATGATCTCCCGCGCGCCGGAGGACGTGCTGTCGCTCTACTTCCGCCAATGCAGCCTGCTGGTCGATTGCCGGGACCTGGCGCTGATGGCCGCCACGCTGGCCAATCGCGGCGTGCATCCGCTGACCGGGCGGTCCGTGCTGGGGCCGGATCACGTGCGCGACGTGCTGACGGTGATGAACACCTGCGGCATGTACAACTACGCCGGCCAATGGGCCTTCGACGTGGGCCTGCCGGCCAAAAGCGGCGTCAGCGGCGCCGTCATCGCGGTGATCCCCGGGCAGATCGGCCTCGCCGTCTGGTCGCCGCGCGTGGACGGCCACGGCAACAGCGTGCGCGGCGTCGCCGCCTGCAAGGCGGTCAGCGAGGATTTCGGCCTGCACCTGCTCAACAACGCCGCCAGCCCGCGCAGCGTCGTGCGGCGCGAATACCGCGGCTGCGACGTGGGCTCCAAACGCCTGCGCGCGCCGCAGGACCGCGACGCGCTCGCCCAGGACGGGCGCGCCATCGCGGTGCTGGAGCTGCAGGGCGCGCTCTATTTCGGCTCCGTCGAACAGCTCATCCGCCGGGTCCGCGCGCTCGGCGCCCAGGCCTCCCATGTGCTGGTGGACGTCAAGCGCCTGCACGACGCCGACCGCGCCGCCCTGCGCCTCGCGCGTCACCTGGCCGATGCGCTGGACGGCGCGTCCGCGCGGCTCGCCGTGGCCGGTCTGGTGGAGGGCGGTCCGCTGGCGGACCTGCACGCCGCCCTCGCGACCCATGCCCAGGCGGGCGAGCTCTCCCTCTTCGACGATCTCGACGCGGCCCTGGAATGGGCGGAGGACGCGGTGCTCGCCGGCCGCGGCCTCGGCCCCGACACGACGAAATTCGCCCTGGGCCGCATCGACCTCTTCGCCGGCCTCGACCGGGCGGAGCTGCGCCTGCTCGAAGACATCGTGCGCCCCATGCAGTTCGCCGCCGGCGACCGCGTGCTGCGCGCCGGCGATCCGGCGCGCGCCTTCTTCGTGATCGCGCGGGGCAGCGTCTCCGTGCGCATCCCGCTCGACGGCGGCGGGCAGGCGCGCGTGGCCGGCATAGGTCCGGGGCTCAGCTTCGGTGAAATGGCGCTGATCGACGGCGGCGTGCGCACCGCCGACGTGCACGCCGACGACACCCTGGTGTGCTACGCCCTCAGCGTCGATCAACTGCGCGCGCTGTCGGCCGAGCATCCCAACATCATGGTGACGCTGCTCGCCAATCTCACCCGCGAATTCGCCCGGCGCCTCGCCAAGGCCAACGGCGAGATCGCGGCGCTCTCCTGACGGCGCGTCGGCCGGGGGGCGGGCGCCGCCTCAGCCGTCGCGCGCCCGCACCGCCTCGCGCCAGGCGGTGAAGAGGCCGGCGGCGATGACGATGGCCGCGCCCAGGATCACCGGCGCCTCCAGCGCCTCGCCGAACACGGTCGCGCCCACCGCCGCGCCGATCACCGTCTGCAGATACATCACCGGCTGGATGACCACCGCCGCAACCTCCTCGAAGGCGCGGATGAGAAAGTAGTGCCCCGCCGCCCCGCTGACGCACAGCACCGCCATCCACCCCCAGTCCGGCGGCGACAGCGGCGTCCAGAAAAAGGGGCCGATGAGGCTCAGCACCGCCATGCCGCCGATCCCGGTGTAGAAGAACGAGGTCCGCGCATCGTCCCGCCGCGCGGCCAGCCGCGTCATCACCGAATAGACGGCGATGCCGATCACGGCGACCACGGCGATCCAGATCGGCCGGTCCAGCAGGTCGGGCCCGGGCCGCAGGATGATCAGCACGCCCACGCAGCCGACGCCGATGGCCGTCCAGCGCCGCCAGCCCACCGGCTCGCCCAGCACCGGCGCCGACAGCGCCGCCACCGCCAGGGGCGCCGCGGCGAACAGCGCCAGCGTGTTGACCAGCCCCACCCGGGCGAAGGCGGTGATCGCCACGATGATCTGCAGGCCCAGCAGCGCCCCGCGCGCCATCTGCAGCAGCGGTTGCGTCGTGGCCGCCGCGGCGCGCAGGCCCCCGGGCCGCCGCGCGGCCCACAGCAGCACGAAGGCGCCGAAGGCCCAGTAGCGGATCGCCGCGATCAGCGGCGCGGGGTAATGCGTCGCCAGATGCTTGGAGATGCCGTCCTGCAGCGCGAAGATGCCGATGGCGCAGACCGCCATCAGCAGCCCCGCGCGGGCGTTCTGCGGGCGCGCCGACGCGGCGGGGACGGAAGCGGACTTCATGCCCGCATACCGCATGCCCGCCCGCCCCCGTCAAGCGCCCGCCCCCGTCAAGCGTCCCTCCGGGTCCGCCCTGCCGGGCGGAGCGCCGCGAGTCCCGTCCCGCAGGTGCGACCCTCGCGCCCGCGGCGCGCGGCCGGCGCGGCGCCGGGCGGCAGCCGCCAAGAGGCGGGGCCCGTCGCGCGCCACGCCCGCCGCGCGCCGCGAGAGACCGGCCGGACCCGGCGCGACGCCCGACGCGGCGCCTCGCCCAGCTTCGCCCCGCCTCGCCTCGCCTCGCCTCGCTCAGTCCGAGGAGACGAACAGCCGGTTATGCGTGGGCGAGATCAGGATCTCGTTCAGGCACACATGCGCCGGGCTTTCGGCGACGAAGCGCACGACGCGGCCCAGATCCTCCGCCTGCAGCATCCTCGCGCGCTCCTCGGCGCTGGGCGGGCGCGGGCGCTTGTCCAGGATCGGCGTCGCCACCTCCCCCGGCATGATCACGCAGCAGCGCACGCCGTTGACCGCTTCCTCCTGGTTGATGGAATGGCTCAGCGCCACCACCGCGTGCTTGGAGGCGTTGTAGGCCGGCCCGGTCAGCTTGCTGGCATGCCGCCCCGCCCAGCTCGACACCATCATGATCGTCCCGCCCCCCGCCGCGCGCATGTGCGGCAGCACGGCGAGGGTCGTGTTCATGACGCCGTTGACGTTCACGTCCACCACGGCGGCGAAATCCTCCATGGTGATCCGGTCGCCGGCGCGGTTGAGCACGTTCATGCCGGCGTTCGCCACCAGGATGTCGACGCCGCCGCGCCGCGCCTTCAGGCCTTCGGCCACCTGCTTGACCGCCTCGGCGTCGCACACGTCCAGCGGCAGGACCTCGGCCGAGCCGCCGGCGGCCGCGATCTCCGCCGCCACGCGCTCCAGCTCCGCGGCCCGGCGGCCGGAGATCGCCGCATGGGCGCCCGCCGCCGCCAGCGCCTTGGCCGAGGCTTCGCCGATGCCGCCGCCCCCTCCGGTGATCCAGGCGGTCTGTCCTTCGAGCGCGGTCATGGCGGCGTCCTCCCCGGCGTGTTTCCTTCGGCGGCCCCAGAGTGCGGCGTTCGCGTGGAGAGGCAAGCGCCGAAGCGCGGCCGGACGGAGCGGAAACGGTTTGAAAATTACCGACCGGTTGGTATGTTTTCTCCGATGAGCGAGTCCCCCGCCCCCAAGCCGGCGCCCGAGCCCGCCGGACCCGCGAAGCGTCGGCGAGGCGCGGCGCGCGCGGCGATGCTCGACGCGACGCTGCGCCGCGTGCGTCGGGACGGCTGGGCGGCGACCACGGTGGAGGCCGTCTGCGCCGCCGCCGGGGTCAGCAAGGGCGCCTTCTTCCACCACTTCCCCTCCAAGGAGGCGCTGGGAGTCGCGGCGGCGGAGCGCTGGTCGCAGGTCACCGGCGACCTCTTCGCCCAAGCGCCCTATCACGCGCCGGCGGACCCGCTGGCGCGCGTGCTCGGCTACGTCGCCTTCCGCCGCAGGCTGCTGCGCGGCGCGCCGCCGGACTTCACCTGCTTCGTCGGGACCGTGGTGCAGGAGGCGCACGCCGCCTCCCCGGCGCTGCGGGCCGCGTGCGGGCGGTCCATCTTCGGGCACGCCGCGACGCTGGAGGCGGATCTCGCCGAGGCGATGGCGGCGCGGGGCGTGGACCTGCCCGGCGGCGCGGCGGGGCTGGCGCGGCACACGCAGGCGGTGCTGCAGGGCGCCTTCATCCTCGCCAAGGCGGGGGGCGGAGCGGCCGCGGCCGCCGAGTCCGTGGATCACCTCAGCCGCTACCTGCGGCTGCTCTTCGACGCGCCGGAAAGAGGCGGACCATGACCGACGACCCTGAACGACGGCTTGAGATCGACCGGGTGCTGGACGCACCCCGGGCGGCGGTGTGGCGCTGCTTCACCGATGCGGAGGCGCTGCCCCGCTGGTTCGCGCCGCGGCCCTGGACGACGCGGGACGTGAGCCTCGACGTGCGGCCGGGCGGGCGCATGCGGCTGACCATGGTTTCGCCCGAGGGGGAGGCGATGCCGAACGAGGGCGTCTGCCTCGCGGTGGAGGACGGCCGGCGGCTGGTCACCTCCGACGCCTACGTGGAGGGCTGGCTGCCGACGGAGCAGCCCTTCATGACGCTGGAGGTGCTGCTGGACGACGCGGGCCCCGATCGGACGCGCTACCTCGCCATCGTGCGGCACTGGCGCAAGGAAGACCGCGAGGCGCACGAGGCGATGGGGTTCCACGAGGGCTGGAACCTCTGCGCGGATCAGCTGGAGGCGACGGCGCGGGAGATCGCGGCGGAGGCCAGGTCATGAGCGGCGCGGCGCAGGTGCGCACCTGCCTGTGGTTCGCGGACGACGGCGAGGCGGCGGCGGCGTTCTACGTCTCCCTGCTGCCCGGCAGCCGGATCGAACGCATCGACCGGCCCGCGCCGGACGCGCCGGCGGTTCTTGTGGAGTTTTCGCTGGGCGGCGCGCCCTATGCGGCGCTGAACGGCGGGGACAGCCCGCAAGCCGTCCATGACGCCGCCGCGTCCATCTGCGTGGAGCTGGAGGCGCAGGGCGCGGCGGATCGGCTGTGGGAGGCCTTGCTCGCCCATGGCGGCTCCCCGATCCAGTGCGGCTGGCTCAAGGACCGTTGGGGCGTGCACTGGCAGGTGATCCCCAAGGGTCTGCACGCGCTCCTGTTTTCGCCGGACCGCTCGGCGGAGGCGCGGCGGCGGGCCTATGAGGCGATGCTGCCGATGCAGCGGATCGACCTGGCGGCCATCGAGGCGGCGGCGGAAGGATAGGCGAGGAGCGCAGGCCCTCGGCCTCCGCCGCGCCGTGCCGTGCGACGGCGGCCGATCCGGCGCGGGCGCGGCGGCGGCGCGAGGGGGGCGATCCCCCCGCGCGGCGCATCCCGTGGCCCGGGGGGGCGGAGGGCGGAGGGCGCCGGGCCGGCCGGCGCGCGAAACGGAAAAGGCCTCGCCCAGGCTTTCGCCTGCGGGGGAGGGGGAGGTTCAGGCGCGGCGCGCGCTTTCAAGCAGCAGGAGCTTCTCGGCCTTTTCCAACGCGCGCCCGCGCCAGGCGGGATAGGCGAGGAAAGGCGCCAGCAGAAAGCCGACCAGCGCGAAGTTCAGCACGAAGACCACCACGGCGCGTCCCCAGAACCCCCAGAAAGCGAAGTAGAGCGGCCCGCACAGGAACGCCCAGAGCCAGCTGAGCGATGTGGACTCGTCGACTCTGTCGGCGACGATTTCGGCTTCCGCCTGATTGGCGGCGATGCGGGAGGCGAGATCGTCGCCGACAGAGTCGACGAGTCCACATCGCTC
>JBCBYE010000511.1:0-3674 GCA_039816075.1 Pseudomonadota bacterium
GGCTCGCCTCCGGCTGGATGTTCGACAACGCCGACAAGCCCGCGAACATCGACGAGCGGGACAGCGAGACCCCCTGGCTGACCGACGAGACGCTGCGCTTCCTGGCCCAGGCGACGGAGCCCTGGTGCGCCCATGTCAGCTACATCAAGCCCCATTGGCCCTACATCGTGCCCGCGCCCTATCATGCCATGTTCGGCCGCAACCACGTGCCCGCCGCGGTCCGCGACGCGGCGGAGCGCGAGGACGCGCACCCGGTCTACGCCGCCTTCATGGCCAACCGCATCGCCGCCGCCTTCCAGCAGGACGAGGTGCGCGAAAAGGTGATCCCCGCCTATATGGGCCTGATCAAGCAATGCGACGATCAGCTCGGCCGCCTCCTCGACGCGCTGGAGGGATCGGGCCGGCTGTCCGACACCATGATCGTTCTGACCTCGGACCATGGCGACTATCTGGGCGACCATTGGCTGGGCGAGAAGGACCTGTTCCACGACCCCTCGGTCAAGATCCCGCTGATCGTCTACGACCCGCGGGCGGAGGCGGACGCGACCCGCGGCACGGTCTGCGACGCGCTGGTCGAGGCCATCGATCTGGCGCCCACGTTTCTGGAGGTCGCCGGCGGCGCGCCCGCCGGCCATATCCTGGAAGGGCGCAGTCTGACGCCCTGGCTGCGGGGCGAGACGCCGGACTGGCGCGAGGTCGCGATCAGCGAATACGACTATTCCGTCACGCCCATGCGCGACGTGGTGGGCGTCGCCAGCCGCGACGCGCGCCTCTTCATGGTGTTCGACGGACGCTGGAAGCTGATCCATGCGGAGGGCGGGTTCCGCCCCATGCTTTTCGATCTGCAGAGCGACCCGGACGAGATCCGCGACCTGGCCAAGGGCGCCGACCATGCCGATCAGATCGAGAGGCTCTACGGTCATCTGCACGCCTGGGGTCTGCGCCTGTCGCAGCGGGTCACCCGATCCGACGCGCAGATCGAGGAGATGCGCGGACGCTCCCTCCACCGGGGCATCCTGCCGTTCCTCAAGGACGGATCGGAGGCGCCGGCGGAGCTGACCCAACGTTACGTCGGCCCCGCGCCGAAGCGTCCGATGGACGGGGCCGATGGCTGACCCGGCCGCCTCCGCGCCGGCATCGCCGGACCGATGGGCGGCGGACCTGCTGGCCGGGCTCTTCGCCCTGACCATCCTGCTCTACGCCGCCGGCGGGCCGATCGGCGACCTGGTGCGCTGGATCATCGAGACCACGACCCCCGATTTCGAGGAGCTGTCGCGTCGCGATCAGCGGCGTCTGCTGCGCGAGCACTGGCTGGGCGACGCCTGGCGGGGGGTGGAGCGCAACGTCCTGCGGCCCACGGGCCTCATCCTGGGCCTGCCCATCGCCTTCGGCCTGGCGATCTCCTCGCTGACGCTGCATGCGGGGGCGCGGGGACGCTGGATCAACCGCGCGCTGGCGGCGACCTCCGTCGCGACGCTGTCGGTCTGGATCGCGGGGGTCTTCGCCACCGATTCTGGCCTGCTGCCCAGCGCCGATCCGCTGGATTACGTAACGTTCCCGCTGGCGGCGGGCACGGCGCTTTACGTGACCTGGCGCATGTTCGGCGGCTTCATCGCCGCCTTCTGCCTGTTCTGGGTGGTCTATCTGTTCGTGCGCGGCGACCTGCCGGCCTGGACCGGGATCCTGCAGGGCTCCGACGCGCCCTTCGACCAGAACCTCAGGGCGATGGTGCAGAACTTCTGGGCGCAGACCGGGGGCATGTTCGGCCAGCCGATCCAGGTCGTTTCGGGCAACGTGCTGATCTTCATCGTGTTCGGCGCGGTGCTGATGGCTTCGGGCGCAGGCGATCTGCTGCTCAAGATCGCCAACCGCCTCACCGGGGGGTTCACCGGCGGCGCGGCGCACGCCTCGGTCGCGTCCTCGGCTCTTTTCGGCACGCTCTCGGGCGCGGCGATCTCCAACGTCGTCTCCACCGGCGTGATGACCATTCCCGTCATCAAGAAGGCCGGCTTCCGCCCCGCCTTCGCCGGCGCGGTGGAGGCGGCGGCCTCCACCGGCGGACAGGTGATGCCGCCGGTCATGGGCGTGGTCGCCTTCTTCGTCGCGGGCCAGATCGGGCTGGAGTATCGCTATATCGTCGTCGCCGCGATCCTGCCGGCTCTGTTCTACTACCTCGGCACATTCATGTCGGTCTACTTCGAGGCGCGCCGTGCCGGCATCGGCGCCCTGCCCGCCGATCAGCGCCCGGCGCTGAGCGGGCGCGAGCGGCTGCAATGCCTGGTCTTCGTCGTTCCGCTGGGCGTCCTCTCCACCTTCCTGTTCATACAGCCGTCGGTGCCCAAGGCGGGCTTTTACGGCTTTCTCGCCGCCTTCGTCTCGGCGCTGGCGCTTTTTCCGGGGTTCCGCAGCCTGGCCCGCATCCGCCGCGCCTTCGTGGAGGCGGGGCGCATGGCCGCCTCCATCGTGGTGATCGTGGCGGCCATCGGGCTGATCGTGGGGCTGATCCAGCTCTCGGGCTTCGCGGGACGGCTGTCGCTTCTGCTGGCTCAGCTGGCGGACGGGCCGCTGTTCGTGGTGCTGGTCGTGGTGGCGCTGGGCTCCATCGTGCTGGGCATGGGTCTGCCGCCGGGGGCCACCTATTTCATCATCGTCATCGCGCTGAGCTCGGGCATCGAGGCCGTCGGGATCCCAGAGTTGACGCTGCACCTTTTCGTGGTCTTCTTCGCGGTGATGTCGACGGTCACGCCGCCCGTGGCCCTCGCGGCCTTCGCCGCGGCGCCCATCGCCGGCGCCTCGCCCATCGCCACGGGCGTCGCCGCAGCGCGCATCGGGTTGGCGGGATTCCTGATCCCCTTCGTCTTCGCCTACCACCCGGCGCTGCTCTACAAGCTGCAGGTGCTGTTCGACTGGTTCGGGGCCGAGGTCTCGTCCTCCTCCGCCATGGTCAGCCCCTATGACATCTCATGGCTCGCCTTCGCCTGGATCCTGATCGCCTTCGCCCTGGCGCTGTGGCTGCTGACCTCGGCGCTGGCGGGGCATGAGCGGGGGCCGCTCTCCGCCCTGGAACGGGCGCTGCGGGGCGCCGCAGGTCTCGCGCTGCTGGTCCCGAGCGCCTTCGTCGCGGGGCCCGCGCTGCTGGCCGGCGGCGCGCTGGTCGCCCTGCACCGTCTTCGACGCCGACCCGACAACGAAGCGGCCCCGGCCTGACCGCGGCCCGAAACTCAGCAGGAGGACCCCCATGAAGACCCTCATCGCCGGCGCGGCCCTGACCGCGGCGCTCGCCCTGCCCGCCGCGGCGCAGGAAACCCTGCGCATGGCCACCATCGCGCCCAGCCTCGGCCAGGCCATCACCATGGCGACCTTCGCGAACATCGTGAACGACAACCAGGACGCCGCGACGATCGAGGTCGCCGCCGGCGGCGCCGCCACGCTGCACCTGCTGGAGGTCGGGCGCGGCAACCTCGAACTGTCGATGACCTCGCCGGTGATCTACAACCTCATGGCCGCCGGCAAGGCCATGTACCGCAACCAGGACGACGCCGCCGAGGCGGCGGAGAACGTGCGCCTTCTGATGTGGTTCCCCTATGGCGAGTACCACTTCGCCGTGCGCGGCGACTCAGACATCGAGGTGCTGGACGACATCGAAGGGGCGACGGTTTTCCAGATCGGACGAG
>JBCBYE010000380.1:0-4809 GCA_039816075.1 Pseudomonadota bacterium
GCGCCGCGGCCGCCGCCGAGGCTGTCGTCGCCGGCATGGCCGCGCAGGGTGTCGCCGCCGGCGCCGCCCGACAGGGTGTCGTCGCCGGCATTGCCGACGAGCAGGTCCACGCCGTCGCCGCCCGCCATGAGGTCGTCGCCCGATTTGCCGCGCAGAACGTCGTCGTTCTCGCCGCCGTCCATGTCGTCGTCGCCGGCGCCGCCGTTGAGCAGGTCGGCGCCGTCGCCGCCGTCCAGAACGTCTTCGCCGGCGCGGCCGCGCAGGATGTCGGCGTCGGCGCCCCCGTAGAGGGCGTTGTCCTCGGCGCCGCCGACCAGCATGTCCTCGCCGTCGCCGCCGCCCACCGTGCCTTCTACGAGGCCCGCGCGGCCGATGTAGCGGTCGTCGCCGTCGTAGAGCATGACGTCGCCGGTGATGCGCCCGGTGTTGACGATGTCGTCCACGCCGCCCGAGCCGCTGTAGGCGCGATGCGCCGCGGTGATGGAGCCGGCATTGGTCAGCGACTGCGCGGTGTCGAAGGATGCGTCGTGCAGGATGGCGGCGGAGACGGGCGACGCCATCTCGGCGATCGAGAACGGAATGAACATCCCGTCCTCGTCCTGCGTCTCCTCTCCGCCGACCGCGACGAGGGTTCCCTGGTTCACGATCTCGGCGCTGCGGCCGAAGGTGCGGATCGCGGCGAAGCCGCCCTCGATGGCGCCGGTGTTGGAGATGCGATCGGGCGCGACGGTCGGCGTGTCGCCCTCCTCCTCCTCGAGCACGCCGCGGGGTTCGGCGAAGGCGAGGATCAGCAGCTGCGGCTCGCGCAGGCGCACCGCCTCGTTGCCGCGCAGGACGCCGGCGTTGAAGACCTCGGCCCCCGCGCCTTCGAACAGCAGCGCGGCGTCGATGCCGGTGATCAGCCCGTCGTTGGAGACGTAGGCGTAGGGCCCGGCGCGCAGGCCGGCGGCGCCGCCATGGATCTCGCCGGCGTTGCGCAGCTGGAACGCGTCGGAGGCGCGGATGGCCGCAGAGCCCGATGGGCCGACCTCCGAGACGCCGTTGGTCTCGGCTGACGCGCTGAGCAGGATGATGCCCTCGTCGGAGAGGCCGCCCTGAACGACGGCGCCGGCCGACACGGTCAGCTGGCCGTCATCGAGGAAGTCGTAGGCGGCTTCCGAGAAGCCGACGACGAGCGAATGCGGTCCCTGCACGATGGAAACGTTGTTGTCGGCCAAGACCGCCGTGAAGTCCGAGACGAGGCCGACGCCTTCGGCGATGACGACGTTCTCGTTATCGGAGGGCGTGAGGAGCGTGAAGGCGTTGCTGGCGGAAAGCTCGACGAATGTGGGCATGGCGGCGGTCCTTGTTTTGGGCGGAGGGGGACGCGAGGCGGAAGGCGGTCACGTCCGCCCGGGAGACGGAGAGGGTCCGGATCCGGACCGGGGCGGAGCCCCGGAGCGGCGCCGGGTCGAGAGCGCCGCCGGAGGCGCCGGCGGCGAGCCGGACGAGGCTGTCGCAACGACGTCGAGCCGAAGGTCGTCGGGTCGGCGCCGGTCGTGGAACCGGGGGCGATGTCGGCGTTGCGGGGGCCGATCCCGACGACCTCGGCGAGCTTGCCCGCCTGCCCGGACGGGGTCGCCGGCCTGGCCGCGGAGGACGTTGGTCTGGACCATGGGACACCTGACTGAAGCCGTTGCGGGGTTTCGAGGGCGCGGGGGCCGCCGCGTGGGGGGGGCTGCGGCGGGGAGGGCGGCAGAGGGGCGCGCCCGACCGGGCCGGCGAACCTAGAGGATGAAGTCCGAGGCGTCGGCCTGGGCGAATTGCAGACCCTGGATGAGGACGGAGCCCTGGCCGCCGATGACCGCGAGGTCGAGGAACGTGGCGCCGCCGCCGGCGGAACGGAGGGCGGGGAGGATTTCGGCGTTGAACTGGGCGGCGAAGAAGCCGAAGGCCTGCAGGTCG
Source organism: Pseudomonadota bacterium (assembly GCA_039816075.1). GTDB lineage: Bacteria > Pseudomonadota > Alphaproteobacteria > Rhodobacterales > Rhodobacteraceae > Albimonas. The sequence goes on from JBCBYE010000380.1 coordinate 1,945, forward strand.
ATGACGTCGGTTCCGTTCTCGAAATCGGTGACGACGTCGTCGTCGTTGCGGCGCTTCATCACGAAGGTGTCGGTGAACTGGCCGCCGGTGAGCACGTCGTCGCCGCGGCCGCCGAGGATGAGGTCGGCGCCGCGGCCGCCGCCGATGGCGTCGTCGCCGGCATGGCCGCGGATGTCGTCGCCGCCGGCGCCGCCGAACATCGTGTCGTCGCCGGCATTGCCGCGCAGGACGTCGAGGCCGTCGCCGCCGGCGATGTCGTCGTCGCCGGCCTTGCCCATGACGGTGTCGTCGCCGGTTCCGCCCGAAAGGTCGTCGTCGCCGGCGCCGCCGTTGATCAGGTCCTCTCCGTCGTCGCCGTCGATGTCGTCCTCGCCGCCGCGGCCGCGCAGCACGTCGTCCTGATCGCCGCCGAGGATGTCGTTGCCCTCGTCGCCGCCGGTGATCGTGTCGGCGCCGTCGCCGCCGGTGATCGGCCCTTCGGCGCGGCCCTGACGGCCCTGGTAGACGTCGTCGCCCGCGTCCAGTTCGATGGCGCCGATGATGTCGCCGGTATTGTAGATGACGTCGGACGCGCCGGCGCCGCGATAGGCGATGCCGGCCGACTGGATCGTTCCGCTGTTGTTCAGCTGGTAGAAGGCGTCGAGGGAGGGAAAGTCGATCGCGACGGCGCGCGAGCCGAGCGTCGTCGCGGCGATCGTGCCGGAGTTGTTGATCCACGCCGACTGGCCGACGATCCGCAGCCCGGTGCTCTCGCCGATCACCTCGCCCGTGTTGGTGAACATGTTGGGGGCCGTCGAGCCCGACCCGTCCCCCATGTAGACGGCGGTGTCGGCGGAGACCTCGCCCGTGTTGACCACGCGGCCCGAGCCCTGGCGAAGCACCAGGCCGAAGCTTTCGGCCGACACCGTGCCGTTGTTGGCGATATCGCCGAAATCCCAGACGCGCAGGCCGATGATGGCCGATGCGACCAGCCCGTCGTTGACGACGCGGGAGCCGTCGCCGATCAGGTCCGCCCCCAGGTTCCGCGCCTGGATCAGGCCGGCGTTGACGAGGGCGGTGCTGTTGTCTTGGGACGTGATCGCGTTGCGCTGACCGATGACCGATGCGCCCTCGGCCACGGTGATCCCCGGCGTCACGCCGACGTTCTCATCGATGAAGATGGCCGCGTCGTTGCCGCTGCCGGAATAGCTGATGACCGCCGCATCGGCGCCCACGAAGATGACGTTGCCCCCGTCGCCCGAGACGGTGCTGGCGTCGGTGCTCCAGATCTGCACGCCGTCGAGGACGATCAGCTGCTCGTTGGCGCTGAGCGCTTCCTGAATGCCGGCCCCGCCGGTGGTGGTGGTTGCGGTCTCGACCATGTCGGCCCCCCTCGCCGGACGTTCCCCCTACGGAAATCTTGCCTGCGGGAGGGGGCTTGGGCAAGGCCCTCGCGGGCCTCGGTGGCCTGATGGGGGGCCTGACGGGGGGCGTGGGGGGACGCGCGTCAGGGCAGGGCGCGGGCCTCGCGCAGGGCGGCGAAGAGGCGGGCGAACATCTCGGCGTCGTCGACTTCGTCGCGGAAGCCGAAGCGGCGCGCCTTGCGCATGGAGCTGACGCAATCCCAGTCGGTGGCCCAGACATAGTCGAGGAAGGGCCAGGCGGCGGCCTGCGCATAGGGGATGGGCTGCAGGCCGTGCCGGGCGACGATGCGGCCCCAGAGGGGGGCCTTGTCGGCCATGAACTGCGTCAGGGGCAGGTATTTGGGCGGGCCGGCCGGCAGGTTCAGCGCCTCGGCCAGGCCGGGCCAGAGGCGGCGCCAGCGGAACGGTTCGCCGTTGACAATGTTGAAGGCCTCGTTGGCGCAGGCGGGGTCGGTGGCCATCCAGACCGCGGCGCGGGCCAGATGGGCGGCGTCGACGACCTGGTAGAGGGCGTTCCAGGCCCCGGCCGTGCCGGGAAAGCGCAGGGGCAGGCCGAGCTCGGCGCTGATCGCCGCGTAGACGCCCAGCCCCATGGCCAGGTTCATGGGCGTGCCGAGGGCGAAGCCGCAGACGGCGTGCGGGCGCGCGGCGGTCCAGGTCCAGCGGCCGCGGGCGGCGCCGGCGCGCAGGTAATCCTCCTGATCGTAGTAGAAGTTGGGGGGCATGTGGCGCGGGTCGTCCTCCCGCGCGGGGGTCTCGAACGGGCCGATATGGGAGCCGTAGACCTTGGTCCCCTGCATGAGGTTGACGTGCAGGGGCGCGGCCGCGACGGCCGCGAGGGCTTCGGCGGCGTTGACCAGCAGGGCGAGGTTCGGGGCGACCTGCGCGGCATAGTCGCCGCGGCCGTCGAAGGCGCAGTGGAACAGGTGCGTGGCGTCGGTCAGATCGGCGAGCCCCTCGGCCGCGCGGGCGGGGTCGGAGAGGTCGACGGCGCGATGCTCGCCCAGACCGGCGTCGGTCGGGGGCGTGCGCGACAGGCCCAGGACGCGCCAGCCGCGGGCGACGAGCTCGGCCGCGACGGCGCGGCCCGTGACGCCGGAGACGCCGGAGACGACGGCGGTGGGCATGGGATCGGACCTCCTTCGCGGCGGGCGGATGGCGGGGTCGGGCGGGGGCGCGGGTGGGGGCGCGGTGTCGGGTGGGGGCGAGCCTGACGGGACCGCCGGCGCGGGGCAAGACCGGGAGGTCCCGCGACGCCGGCCGCCGCAGGGACCCGCCGCAGGGACCCGCCGCAGGGACCCGCCGCAGTCACCCGCCGCAGTCACCCGCCGCAGTCACCCGCCGCAGGGACCCGGGGCCGGGACGGCGCGCGGCGCCCGCAACGAGACGCCCCGCCCCCCGGCGCGCCCTCCGGCACGAAGGCGAGTCGTCGAAAGGGTCAAGGCTCGCAAGCCGAAGGCGC
>JBCBYE010000410.1:0-4471 GCA_039816075.1 Pseudomonadota bacterium
CCGGCCAGCACCTGCGGCGGGGCGATGTCCGGCCCGCCGGGCTTGATGGTCACGTCGAGGTCCTCTTCCTCGTAGAACCCCTTGTCGAGGGCCACGTAGTAGCCGGCGAACTGGGCCTGGGTGACCCATTGCAGCTGCAGCGTCACCTCATCGGCGGCGAGGGCGGGCGTCGCGGCGGCGGCGCCCATGACGGCGGCGGCGGCCGCGGCGATCATGTTCTTCATCGGGGAGGTCCTTTGTCGTGCGGCCCCCTCGATCATTGGCGTTGCGAGGGGTGCCAGAAGGTGAGGGCGCGTTCGACCAGGGCGATCGCGCCGTAGAAGGCGGAGCCTGCCAGCGCCGCCACCGTGATTTCGGCCCAGACCATGTCCAGGTTCATCCGCCCCACCTCGGTGGAGATGCGGAACCCCATGCCCACGGTCGGGGTGCCGAAGAATTCCGCCACGATGGCGCCGATCAGCGCCAGCGTCGATGAAATTTTCAGCCCGTTGAACAGGAATGGCGCGGCGGCGGGCAATCTCAGCTTGATCAGCGTCTGCCCCCAGCCCGCTGCATATGTGCGCATGAGATCAAGCTGCATGGCGGATGCAGCCTTCAACCCCTCGACCGTGTTCACCAGCATCGGGAAGAAGACCATCACCACCACGACCGCCGCCTTGGACGGCCAGTCGAAGCCGAACCACATGACCATGATCGGCGCGATGCCGATGATCGGCAGCGCGGCGACGAAGTTCCCGACCGGCAGCAGCCCGCGCTGCAGAAACGGCGATCGGTCGATGGCCAGCGCCGTCAGCACCGCCGCCGACACCCCGATCCCGTAGCCGATCAGCACGCCCCTCAGGAAGGTCTGCTGGAAATCGGCCCAGAGGATCGAGGTGTTGGCCGCGAAGGCCCCGGCGATGTGGCTGGGCGCCGGCAGCAGCACCAGCGGAATGTCGAGCCCCCGCACCAGCGCCTCCCACGCGAAAAGGAGGCCGGCGCCGAACACCGCCGGCGCCGCCAGCCGCGCCGCGGGATGCTCGATCCGCGCCAGCGTGCCGACCAGGGCGTGCAACGCGCCGAAGCCGGCGACCGCGGGGATCCACAGCCGATCCGCCAGCGGCCCCAGCGCCAAGAACGCGGCGGCGGCGGCCGTGCCCGCCAGCAGCAGCGCCGCGCCCTCGGGCCGCGAGGCGCCGCCGCTCTCGCCCGGCGCGTTCGCCGTCAGGATCGCCAGCAGACCCAGCGCCGCCCCCGCGACCGCATCGGCCCAGGCCGCATCCAGCGCCCCCGCCCCGATGGCCAGCGCGATCAGCGCGAAGCCGGCGCCATGCAGCCAGGGCCGCGGCCGCGCGAACGGGCTCGCGCTCATCGCGCCATGCCCATGCGGCCCAGCACCACGCGCTGGATCAGCCCCACGATCATCACCAGCAGGGCGGCCAGCACGGCGGCGGAGATCAGCGCGCTCCAGATCTGGATGGTCTGGCCGTAGTAGCTGCCCGCCAGCAGCCGCGCCCCGAGGCCCGCGACGGCGCCCGTGGGCAGCTCGCCCACGATGGCCCCGACGAGGCTGGCCGCCACGGCGATCTTGAGCGAGGCGAAGAGATAGGGGGTGGAGGCCGGCCAGCGCAGCTTCCAGAAGGTCTGCGCGGGCGAAGCGTTCCAGGTGCGCATCAGGTCCATCTCGATCCGGTCCGGCGCGCGCAGGCCCTTCACCATGCCCACCGCGACGGGAAAGAAGCTCAGATAGGCCGAGATCAGCGCCTTGGGGATCAGCCCTGAAAGCCCGACCGCGTTCAGCACCACGATGATCATCGGCGCGATGGCGAGGATCGGGATGGTTTGCGACGCGATGATCCACGGCATCACGCTCAGATCCATGGCGCGCGAATGCACGATGCCGACCGCCAACGCCATGCCCAGCGCCGTCCCGATGCCGAAGCCCAGCAGCGTCGCCGACAGCGTGATCCAGCCGTGGTGGATCAAGGAGCGCTTGGAGGTGATGCGCTTCTCGACCGTCGTCTCCCAGATCTCCACGGCGACCTGATGCGGCGCCGGCAGCACCGGCCGGTCCTGCGCCATGGTGTTGGAGAGCATCTGCTGCAGCGCGACGGTCTCCCCCGCCCGCTCCGCCTGCTGGCGTTCCCACGGCAGGTTCATCAGCGCCGCGGCGAGGTACCAGACGGCCAGGATCGCCGCGACGACCGTGAGGACGGGGATCACGGAGCGCATCAGACCCGGCCCTTCGCGCGGCGGCGCGCAAGGAGGCCCCGGATCAGGTCCGGGGCGCCGGGCGCCTGACCGCGGAGGTCTCTCGCCGCGCCGGATCGGGCGCAGGCTCGCCCCGGGCTCGACCCGGGGCCTCCTTGGGGCCGGGCGCCGTCAGTCGTCATAGGAGCGCCCCGTCCTGAGCCCCTCGCGCACGCGCTGGGCGATGGCCAGGAACTCCGGCGTTTCGCGGATGTCGAGCGGTCGCTCCGCCGGCAGGGGGCTGTCGATCACGTCGATGATGCGCCCGGGCCGCGGGCTCATGACCACGATCCGGGTCGACAGATACACCGCCTCGGGGATCGAGTGCGTCACGAAGCAGATCGTCTTCTTCGTCCGCGCCCACAGCGCCAGCAGCTGCTCGTTCAGATGGTCCCGCACGATCTCGTCCAGCGCGCCGAAGGGCTCGTCCATCAGCAGCAGGTCCGCGTCGAAGGCGAGCGCCCGCGCGATCGACGCACGCTGCTGCATCCCCCCCGACAGCTGCCATGGAAATTTCTTCTCGAACCCCTCCAGGTTCACCAGCTTCAGCGTCTCCGCCACGCGCCGGTCCTGCTCCTCACGGCTGAACCCCATGATCTCCAGCGGCAGCTTCACGTTGCCCGCGATGCTCCGCCACGGATAAAGCCCCGCCGCCTGAAAGACATAGCCGTAGGCCCGCGCCAGCCGAGCCTGCTCGGGGCTCATGCCGTTGACGGTGATGCGCCCGGCGGTCGGCCGCTCCAGATCCGCGATCACCCGCAGAAACGTCGTCTTGCCGCAGCCCGAGGGCCCGATGAAGCTGACGAAATCCCCCTGCCCGACGCTCAGGTCCACGTCCGAGAGCGCGTGGACGGGCCCGTCGTTGGTCGTGAAGGTGAGGGTGAGGTCGCAGGCCTCGATGACGGTCCCGCCAGTCGCCGGGCGCGCGGGCGGCGCCGAAGGAGGCCCCGGCTCGGTGGCCGGGGCGCCGGCGCGCTGATCGGTGGAAGTCATGCAGACATCCTCGGTTTCGCGTCCTCGCGCGGGGGAATGAGATCGCCTTCGATCCAGCCGTGAACGGCGCCGGCGAGCGCGCCCGGCGGGACGAAGGCCCACCCCACCACCAGCGTGAGCATGCTGATGATGGCGACGCCCTCGAGCAACACCCGCGCCACTCCCCAGACCACGCCGCCCAGCTCCCCGAAGGCCTCGACGTCTTCCGGCGTCACCCACTGCTTCACCGACGCGGCCATCGCCATCATCGCCAGGTAAAGAAGGGCCGGCGCGACCCACCCCGCTGCGCCGCCGGCGATCACGCAGGACCTCAGTGTCGGCAGGCCTCGGCGCCAGCACAGCCATCGCGCAACCACGAATGTCGGGGCGGCGGCGGCGGCGACGAACAGGGGTAGAGTGTTGTTCAGACTGTCAGCCGACGTATTTGCGCTCAGCGGACCAAAGGTTCCTCGCACCGCCATCATCATGATGAGCACAAGCACCGAGGCGGTCAGCACCGCCCCGATCCAGGCCGCAATGAGGCGGCCCACGATCCGCATCCGGTCTTTGACGCACTGCGGGATCATCAAACCCCGCTCGCCGGAATCCCCGTCCGCTCCACCTTGCGCGGCGCGGTCAGCTCCTTCCAGGTGCTCAGGGCCTTGTTAACCGCCTGGAACGGCTCGCGCTTGACGAACTTGCCGTGGCCCTCCTGGGTCTTCATCGCGCCGTCCTCCACCGCGACCAGGCCGCGCGTGAGGGTGTAGCGCGGCAGGCCTTTCACGTGCTTGCCCTCGAAGACGTTGTAGTCGATGGCCGACTGCTGCGTCGCCGCGCCGATCGTTTTTTCCTTGGCCGGGTCCCAGACCACCAGGTCGGCGTCGGCGCCAACGAGGATCGCGCCCTTGCGCGGATAGACGTTCAGGATCTTGGCGATGTTGGTCGAGGTCACCGCCACGAACTCGTTGGGCGTCAGCCGCCCGGTCGCCACGCCGTAGGTCCAGAGCATCGGCATCCGGTCCTCCAGCCCCCCCGTCCCGTTGGGGATCAGCCGGAAATCGCCGACGCCGTAGCGTTTTTGTTCGGTCGTGAACGCGCAGTGATCGGTGGCGACGACCTGCAGCGAGCCCGCCGCCAACCCGGCCCAGAGCGAGTCCTGATGCTGCTTGTTCCGGAACGGCGGCGACATCACCCGGCGCGCGGAGTGATCCCAGTCCTTGTCGAAATACTCGGACTCGTCCAGCGTCAGGTGCTGGATCAGCGGCTCGCC
>JBCBYE010000792.1:0-1924 GCA_039816075.1 Pseudomonadota bacterium
CGCCCGGACATCGGCCCGGACTCGCCCGCCCGGGTCCTGGTCATCGGCGACTCGCTCAGCCAGGGTTTCGGCGCGCTGCTCACCCGCAAGGCCGCCGGCCGGGGCCTGAACCTGCGCGTGCTCGAACGCGGCCGCGTCTCCACCGGCCTCGCCCGGTCGGACTTCTACGACTGGCCCGTCGCCTTCGCCGACCTTGCGGCGGCGGAGCGGCCGGACATCGTCGTCGCGCATTTCGGCTCCAACGACATGCAGACCATCATCCGCCCCGACGGTCGCGCCCGCTTCGGCGGACCGGATTGGGAGGACGCCTACCGCGCCCAGATCCGCCGCATCCTGGACGTCGCGGTCCGGCGCCGCGCGCAGCTGTGGTGGATCGGCCCGGCGCCGGACCGTGGCCGCAACCTCAACCGCCACCTCGCCCGCATCAATCCGCTGTTCGAGGAAGAAGCCGAAGCGGTCGGCGCCGTCTACTTCCCGCTCGACGTCTTCGCCGGCCCCGACTTCGCCTTCCTGCGCGCCATCCCGGTCGACGGGCGCAGCCGCACCGTGCGCTCCCCCGACGGCTCGCACTTCACCGGCTTCGGCTACGGCCTCGTGGCGGACATGCTGCTCGACGACATCACCGCGCGCTTTCCCGTGCTGGATCCGCGCGGTCCGGGCGGAGAGGCGCTGGCCTTCAACCTGCAATAGCCCGGCCGGCGCCCGGCGATGGTCTTCCCCACCCTCCAGTTCATCCTGTTCTTCGCCCTGGTCCTCGTCCTGCACCGCTGGGCGGAGGGGCGCGCGGCCACGCGCAAGGGTCTGCTCATCGCCGCCTCCTACACGTTCTACGCCGCCTGGGACTGGCGGTTCTGCTGTCTGATGGCCGGCGTCAGCGCCGTGGCCTGGGCCGCCGGCCTTGCCCAGCGCACCCGGCTGGCCCGCGCCGCGCGCATCGCCGGGCTGATCGCCCTGCTCGGCACGCTGGCGCTCTTCAAGTACTTCAACTTCTTCCTGCTCTCCGCCCAGCAGGGGTTGGAGGCGCTGGGCCTGGCGCGCGACATCGGCTGGATGCGCGTGGTGCTGCCCGTGGGCATCTCCTTCTACACGTTCCAGGCCATCAGCTACGTGATGGATGCCGCGCGGGCGGAGATCGAGCCGCGGCGCAGCCCCTGGGACGTGGCCCTCTACATCTCGCTCTTCCCGCAGCTGGTGGCCGGCCCCATCGTGCGCGCCAAGCACTTCCTGCCGCAGCTCGACGTGCCGGCCGAGGTCGACGCGGCGGCGCGCGGCGAGGCCGTGACCCTGATCGTGCTGGGCCTCTTCAAGAAGATGGTGATCGCCAATTACCTCGCCGTGATGCTGGTGGATCCGGTCTTCGCCTATCCGCAGGGGCAGACGGCGCTGACCGCGGCGCTGGGCACGATCGGATACGGGGTGCAGATCTACTGCGATTTCTCGGGCTATTCGGACATCGCCATCGGCCTGGCGCTGCTGCTCGGCTACCGATTTCGCCGCAACTTCGATCAGCCCTATCGCGCGGCGTCGCTGCGCGATTTCTGGCGGCGCTGGCACATTTCCCTGTCCGAGTGGATCCGCGACTACCTCTACATCCCGCTCGGCGGCGGCCGGGGGTCGGCCGCCCGCCGCGCCGTCGCGCTGATGGCGGCCATGACGCTTTCGGGCCTCTGGCACGGGGCGGGCTGGACCTTCGTCGCCTGGGGCGCGCTGCACGGCGCGGCGCTGCTGGTCGAACGGGCGCGCCGGGCGGCCTGGGGCGCCGCGCCGCCGCTGGCCGGCTGGGCCGCGACCTTCGCCGTGGCCATGCTGCTGTGGATTCCCTTCCGCTCCGCCGACGGGGCGGCGGCGCTGCAGCTGCTGGCCGCCTTCGCCCGCCTCGAAGGGGAGGCGCCCGCGCCGCTCGTCGCGCCGGCCCTGGCCCTGC
>JBCBYE010000296.1:0-5865 GCA_039816075.1 Pseudomonadota bacterium
CAAGGAGACCTGGCCAGCCGCGCCCTGCGCGGCCGCGTCACGAGGGGGCTCGATGCCCCCGAGGGGCGCACGCCTGTGCCGAAGGGCGCGTCGTCAGCCGCGCTCGCGCAGCAGCCTGGCCTTTTCCCGGTTCCAGTCGCGCTTCTTTTCCGTCTCGCGCTTGTCGGCGGTCTTCTTGCCCTTGGCGATGCCGAGCTTGAGCTTGGCGACGCCCTTTTCGTTGAAATACATCTCCAGCGGCACCAGCGTCATGCCCTGGCGGCCGATGCCCTGCCAGAGGCGGGCGATCTCGCGCTGATGGGCCAGCAGCTTGCGGCGCCGGCGCTCCTCGTGCCCGAAGGTCTTGGCCTGGGCGTAGGTGGGGATGTGGGCGTTGATGAGCCACAGCTCCGCGCCTTCGACGTTGGCGTAGCTTTCGGCGATGTTGGCCTTGCCCTCGCGCAGGCTTTTGACCTCGGAGCCCACCAGCATGATGCCGACTTCGAGGTCGTCCTCGATGGCGTAGTCGTAGCGGGCGCGCCGGTTTTCGGCGACCACCTTGCGCTTGGGGCCCTTGTCCTTGGCCATCAGGTCACGACGACGCCGGACAGCGCCTCGAGCTCCGCCGCGTCGGGCGCCTGCAGACGCTCTTCCATGAACTGGAACATCATGCGGGTCACGGGGAAGGCGAAGGTGTCGCCCTGCTCTTCGTTGCGTTTCTGGACGCGCGCCCAGCGGGTTTTCGCGTCGACGTCGAACCAGTGCAGCTTGACGCTCCGGCCGCGCTCGGCCGCGGCGGCGACGAAGGCGTCGCGGTCCTTGCGCTCGGACGCGCCGAGGTCGAACACGCACGGCACGCCGAGGGCGGCGGCCTGGGCGCCGGTCTCCAGCATCTGGCCGTGGCAGCGGCGCACCCGCTCCATCGCCCAATCGAAATCGAGCCCGGGCGGCGAGTCGGGCCAGTAGAGCTGCATCATCCACGGATCGATGGAGAAGCGCAGGGCGCCCATTTCCGAGGCCAGCCGCGCCGCGTAGGTGGATTTGCCGGCCCCCGTGCCGCCCGCGACGAGGTGGAAGAGAGGACCGTCCGCCATCAGTTCAAAAGCCCCGCATGAACCATGGCGTCGCGCACCGCGGCCTGGGTTTCGGGCGCGGTTTCGACCATGGGCGCGCGCACCTCGGCCGAGATCCTGCCCAGCAGCGACAGGGCGTACTTGGTCGGGGCCGGGTTCGGCTCCTGAAAGATCGCCTTGTGCAGGGGAAACAGGCGGTCGTTCAGCTCGACCGCCCGGGCGTAGTCGCCTTCGGCGCAGGCGGCCTGGAACTGCGCGCACAGCTTGGGCGCGATGTTGGAGGTGACGGAGATGCAGCCGACGCCGCCATGGGCGTTGAAGCCGATCGCGCGGTCGTCGTCGCCGCAGAGCTGGATGAAGTCCGGCCCGCAGAGCTTGCGCGTCCAGGACGGGCGCACGGCGTCGCCGGTCGAGTCCTTGACGCCGACGATGCGCGGGAGCTTCGACAGCTCCGCCATGGTTTCGGCCGACATGTCCACGACGGAGCGGCCGGGGATGTTGTAGATGATGATCGGCAGGTCCGCCGCCTCGTGCAGGGCCGTGTAGTGGGCGATCATGCCGCGCTGCGACGGCTTGTTGTAATAGGGCGTGACCACGAGGGCGGCCTCGGCCCCCGCCTCGGCCGCGTATTCCATCAGGCCCACGGCCTCGGCCGTGGAGTTGGAGCCGGCGCCGGCGATGATGGGGATGCGGCCCGCGGCGGTTTGCACGGCGATGCGGATGACCTCGCGATGTTCGTCATGGTCGAGCGTGGGGCTTTCGCCGGTGGTGCCCACGGCGACGATGCCGTCGGAGCCCTCGGCGATCTGCCAGTTCACCAGGTCGGCCAGGCCCGCCTCGTCCAGCTTGCCGTCTTTGAACGGCGTCACGAGGGCGGTGATGGATCCTCTGAGGCGTTCGGTCGACATGGCAGGCTCCTCCGCGCGGCGTCCTTTTCGACGCGCCGCGTCGCTGATGGTTGCGGCGTGCGGGGTAGCGCGGCGAGGCCTTGGGGGCAAGCGGGCGCTCAGGCCGCGCCTCACGCCTCGGGCGGCGGCTCCAGCTCTCCCATCACGGTGCCGAAGCCGCCGCCGAAGAAGGTGAGCGGCTTGCCCGGCGTCTCGCGCACATGTTCGACGCGGCCGATGAAGAGCTCGTGGTCGCCGGCGGGATAGACGGCCTCGTGCAGGCATTCGAAGACGGCGAGGGCGCCGGCGAGGACGGGGGCGCCGTGCAGCCCCTCGGTCCACGCGACGCCGGCGAAGCGGTCCTGCACGGGAGAGGCGAACTGGCGGGCGAAGCCCTCCTGCTCGGTCGTCAGGATGTTGACGGCGTAGGCGGAGGCGCCGCGATAGGCGCCGAGCCGGTCGGAGCCGCGGGACAGCGACCGCAGGATCAGCGGCGGGTCGAGCGAGACGGAGTTGAAGGAGTTGGCGGTGAAGCCGAGCGGCGCGCCGTCGGGGCCCTGGGCGGTGATCACGGTGACCCCGGTGGCGAAGCGGCCGAGGGCCTGGCGCAGGCGGCCGCGGTCGTGCGGGGCGAAGCGGTCGGTTTCGGGCGCGGCGGCGGGCATGGCGTGGGTCCTCGGGGCGCGGATCGGCCTTGGTAGAGATAGCGCGGGCGCGGCGGGCGCAACCCCGCCTGCGCGCGGCGGCGGGTGGATGCAGGGGCGCCGGGCGCTGCGCGGGGCGGGTCGGGTCGGGCGGAGGGAGGACGCTGGGTTATGGGAGGAGGGTTCGAGGGGGCGCGGGCCCAGTCGATTTGGCCGCACCTCGGCGCGGCGAAGTTCGGCCGCGCGCGTGTTAACCTTGAATTGCTTCAAGCTGCTTTGAGGGGACTTGAGACATGTACCGCTGGATTCTGCTCTCGCTCGCCCTGCTCGCGCCGCTTCCGGCGAGCGCGCTCAGCACGTTTGAGATGAAAGGCACGCTCACCGAGGTGGAGTTCTCGGGCGGCGGCTCTCCTCCAGAGTTCGACCCGACGGGCGTGGCGGTCGGGACGCCGTTCACTGTTTTGATCAGCTACGACCTGAATGCTCCACTAATTAGACAAATATCAGATCCGATTATTGATGAATTTTCTTATCCAATGGAAGAAATTTTCATTTTTTTAGGAAACAACGCGATCGTTTTTAAAGATTCAGAAGACTCCTTGATATTGCGCGTTATTGATGTTGCAGAGGGACTACCAATTCCAGATCAGTACTTTTTTGACGCCTTTGAACAAGAAAACAGTGACGGCACTGAAAGCACAAGGAGGAATTTTGGAATAGATCTTATTACAAACGATAATGAGTTTTTAGAGAGCAACAGACCCCCAGAGATGCTGGATTATTCTGATGTATCGGGCACGTTCTTTGAGCTTTCGATTGAGTTGAGAAGAAATAGATCTACCATCTTCGGGGTCGAAGTGTTCGGCGAGATCGAGTCAATTGCCGACGTCAGCGAACGCGATGCGGTGGTTCCGCTTCCGCCGAGCCTGCTGCTGCTGGCGTCCTCGCTGATCTTCTTGCGCGCACGTTTCGGGCGAGCGGGCTGAGCGCTTCCACGCCGCGCGAAGACGCCGGCCTCGGGGCGCCGGAATGGCCGGGTCATCCCTCGGCGGCGAGCGACCGGCGAGGCGGTTGCCGCCGGCTCCGCCAGTTCGGGCATACGTGAGAGCGCGGGCCCGAAGCCCGGATCGCGGGGCGCGGCGCGTCCGGTTCCGGGTCTTCCCCCCGGATGGCCTGGGCGCAGGCTCGCCCCGGACTTGATCCGGGGCCTCCTTGCGTCGGGCCGGGCGTCGGCGGCGGAGGCCTGGCGCCGCTTGCCGGGCCGGGCGCGGGAGGCCATGATCCACGGCGCGGCGGCCGGCGGATGGGGCAATTCCCGCTTGGATCGTCGTGGGGACGTGTTACAAGAAACCATGCCGAATGCGAAATTCGGTAACATGACAGGAGCGACCGTCCCGCGAAGGGCGGCGCGATCCGCAGGGAGACGACGATGTTCAAGCTCAAGACCCTGGCCGCCTCGGCGGTCATGGCCCTTTCGGCCGCCGCCGCCCATGCCGAGGCGGAGTACACGCTGACCATTTCGTCGTGGGCGCCGCCGACGCACGGCATCAACGCGACCATGTGGCCGAACCTGATCGAGATGATCGAGGCGGCCACAGACGGGCGGGTGACGGCCGAGGTGAAGTACGGCCTCGGCTCTCCGCCGGCGCAGATGGACCTGGTGCTGGACGGCGCCGCGGACATGACGGTGATCTTCCACGGCTACAATTCGGGCCGCTTCGTCGCCACGAAGCTGATCGAGCTGCCGGGGTATTCGGGCTCGGCCGAGGCGGCGTCGGTCGCCTATTGGCGCGTGTTCGAGGCGCATCTGGCGGCGGCGGACGAGCATCGCGGCGTGAAGGTCGTGGCGCTGCACACGCACGGGCCGGCGCAGGTCTATTCGGGCGAGAAGATCACGTCGCTGGACGAGGTCGCGGGCCTGAAGCTGCGCGTGCCGGGCGGCGTGGGCGGCGACGTGGGCGCGGCGCTGGGCGCGACGGGCATCCAGGTGCCGGCGCCGAAGGTCTACGAGACGCTCGCCTCCAAGGCCGCGGACGGCGTGGTGATGCCGTTCGAGAGCCGCAAGGGCTTCAAGCTTTACGAGGTCGCGCCCTATGCGTTCGAGATGCCGGGCGGCCTTTATCGCGGGTCCTTCGCCTACATCATGAGCGAGGAGACCTTCGCCGACCTGCCGGCCGACCTGCAGCAGGCGCTGGACGAGAAGGTGTTCGGCGAGCCGGCCAGCCGCATGGCCGGCGCCGTGTGGGACGAGATCGACGCGGCGGGCCGCCAGATCACGCTCGACACGCCGGGCAACGAGATCACCGCCGCCTCCGACGCCGACATCGCGGCCTACGAGCCGATCAAGGCCAAGATCATCGAGAGCGTTCTGGCCGACATCGAGGCCAAGGGCATCGACGCCGCGGCGGCCTATGCCATGGTGCAGGCGGAGATGGCGAAGGGCGGCTCCTGAGCCGCGGTCGCGCAGAGGGACGCGGCCGGCCCCGGGGGACGCCCCCGGGGCCGGGGTCATGAGAGGGGGGCGTCATGAGAGGGGGGCGTTCCATGGCCGCCGCATTGCCCAGGATCGCGAACGCGCTGGCGCTGGTTCCGGCCGCGATCGCCTCGGCCGCGCTGTTCGCGATGATGACGATGACCTTCGCGGACGTGGTGCTGCGCAGCACGCTGAACGCGCCGATCGAGGCGGCGACGGAGCTGACGCGCCTGCTGATGGCGGTGGTGGTCTTCGCCTCGATGCCCGTGGTCTCGGCCGGGGGCAAGCATATCGCGGTGGACCTGACGGACCCGCTGTTTTCCGCGCGCGCGGCGCGGTGGCGGGATGCGGCGGTGAACCTGGGCTGCGGCGGGATGCTGTTCTGGCCGGCGGAGCGGGCGGTGGTGCTGGCCGAGCGCGCAGCGAGCTTCGGCGACGTGACGGAGTATCTGGAGATCCCCAAGGTCTACCCGGCGATGTTCATCGCCGGCGCCTGCTACGTCACCGCGGCGGCGCTGCTGATCCGCGGCGCGCTGTGCGTGGTCGCGCCCCGCGCGCTGGCGGCGGCGACGCCGGCGGCGGAGGCGTGATGGACCCGGTCGAGGGGCGGCGTGCGCGGCGCGCGGCGCAGGCGCCAGGCGACCGGCGCGGCGCCTTGCGGCCGGCCGAAGGAGGCCCCGGATCAAGTCCGGGGCGGCGCCCGGCGGCGGCCCGAGCGGCGTTCGCCCCAGGCGGCGCGGGGGCGGCCCGCGCGGCTTTCGCCTCAGGCGGCGCGGCGGCGGCCCGCGCGGCTTTCGCCTCAGGCGGCG
>JBCBYE010000730.1:0-2222 GCA_039816075.1 Pseudomonadota bacterium
AGGTGTCCATCGTCTCGTCCGACAAGGATCTGATGCAGCTGGTCGGGCCCAACGTCCGCATGCTCAAGCCCGGCCTGCAGGGCAAGCCCGACGAGGTCATCGACGAGGCCGGCGTGGCGCAGAAGTTCGGCGTCGGGCCGGACCGCGTCATCGACGTTCAGGCCCTCGCCGGCGACAGCACCGACAACGTCCCCGGGGCCCCGGGCATCGGCATCAAGACCGCCGCGACGCTGATCAACGACTACGGCGATCTCGACGCGCTGCTGAACCGGGCCGAGGAGATCAAGCAGCCCAAGCGCCGGCAGACGCTGATCGACAACGCCGAGCTGATCCGCATTTCCCGCCGCCTGGTGACGCTGGCCCAGGACGTGCCCGTGCCCGAAGCGCTGGAGGACCTCGTCCTGCGCGAGCCCGTGGCGGACGACCTGCTCGGCTTTCTGCGGCTGATGGAGTTCCGGACGCTGACCGCCCGCGTCGCCAACCAGCTGGGCGTTTCGCATGAGGACATGCCCGCCCCCGCCGCGCCGGAGGGATCCGCCTCCGCCGCCGCGACCGCGGCGCCGTCGGGCGACTGGCAGGATCCCGGGCTCGCCCTGCCCCTCGACGCCTCCGCCTACGAAACCGTGCGCGACGCCGCCGCGCTGCAGCCCTATCTCGACGCCGCCGCCCGCCGGGGCTGGCTGGCCGTCGACACCGAGACCACCTCGCTCGACGAGATGCAGGCCGATCTTGTGGGCGTTTCGCTCTGCGTGGAGCCGGGTCAGGCCTGCTACATCCCCCTCGACCACGTCACCGGCGACGGCGACCTGCTGGGCGCCCAGCAGCGCGCCGAAGGTCAGATGCCCATGGAGGACGCGCTCGCCCTGCTCAAGCCCGTGCTGGAGGATCCGGCGATCCTCAAGATCGGTCAGAACCTCAAATACGATCTGAAGATCCTCGCCCGCCATGGGCTGAGCGTCGCGCCGATCGACGACACCATGCTGCTCAGCTACGCCCAGGCCGCCGGGCTGCATGCCCATGGCATGGACGCGCTGGCCGACCGCCATCTGGGTCACCAGCCGATCCCCATCAAATCCCTCATCGGCTCGGGCAAGTCCGCCATCGGGTTTCATCAGGTGGAGATCGACAAGGCCGCGCCCTATGCGGCCGAGGACGCCGACGTCACCCTGCGCCTGCATCGCGTCCTGAAGCCGCGCCTGGCGGCGGAGCGGGCGACGACGGTCTACGAGACGCTCGAGCGTCCGCTGATCCCGGTCCTGGCGCGCATGGAGATGCACGGCATCAAGGTCGACCGCGACCGCCTCTCGCGCCTCTCGAACACCTTCAGCCAGAAGATGGCGGGGCTGGAGGCGGAATGTCACGAGCTTGCCGGCCAGAGCTTCAACCTCGGCTCTCCCAAGCAGCTTGGCGAGATCCTCTTCGACAAGATGGAGCTGCCCGGCGGGTCCAAAACCAAGACCGGCGCCTGGGGCACCGGCGCCGACGTGCTGGAGACCCTGGCGGCGGAGCATGGCTCCGACCTCGCCGCGCGCATCCTGGACTGGCGTCAGGTGTCCAAGCTCAAGAGCACCTACACCGACGCGCTGCAGACCCACGTCAATCCAGAGACGGGGCGCGTCCACACGTCGTTCTCGCTCGCCGCGACCTCCACCGGCCGCCTCGCCTCCACCGATCCGAACCTGCAGAACATCCCCGTGCGGACCGAGGCGGGGCGCGAGATCCGCGAGGCCTTCGTGCCCGAGCCGGGCAACGTGATCCTTTCGCTCGATTACTCGCAGATCGAGCTGCGCATCCTCGCGCATATCGCCGGCATCGAGGCGCTGAAGACGGCGTTCCGCGAGGGGCAGGACATCCACGCCCTGACGGCGTCCGAGGTCTTCGGCGTGCCGCTGGAGGGGATGGACCCCATGGTCCGCCGCCAGGCCAAGGCCATCAATTTCGGAGTGATCTACGGTATCTCCGCCTTCGGGCTGAGCAACAACCTGCGGATACCGCGGGACGAGGCCAAGGCCTTCATCGACGCCTACTTCGCCAAGTTCCCGGGCATCCGCGCCTACATGGACGCGACCGTCGCCGCGGCGAAGGCGCAGGGCTATGTCGAGACCCTCTTCGGCCGCCGCATCCACACCCCCGACATCAACGCGAGGGGGCCTCGCCAGGGCTTTCAGTCACGCGCCGCCATCAACGCGCCGATCCAGGGCTCCGCGGCCGACGTCATCCGC
>JBCBYE010000232.1:0-6595 GCA_039816075.1 Pseudomonadota bacterium
CAGCGATCCATGGATCCGGGGATCACCTCGTCCGACAGGATCAGCCAACGCGTCCCCTCCGCCTCGCGCGCCGCCGCCCAGTCTCGGATGCGCGACCGCGCCCGGGCGCGCGACAGGCCCAGCGTCCAGGCCGGCGACGCGGCCGCCGCCAGATGCGCCGTCACGGCCTGGCGAATCGTCGCGGTGGACTCGAAGCGGACGCCGCGCCGCAGCAGCCGCGCCCGCGCGCGCTCCAGCATCACCGTCAGCGCGGTGGTGCCGGTCCGGTGCAGGCCGATATGGAGGACGATCTTCACCCTCGGCCCTGTTCGCGCCCGCCGGCGCGGCCTATCTTCACCCGCATGACCTTCGCCCGCATGACCATCGCCCGCGCCGCCTTCGCCCGCGCCGCCTTCGCCCGTCCCGTCGCCGCGCTCGCGGCGCTCGTCGCCGCGGCGTTCGCCGTCGCCCCGCCGGCCCTCGCCAACGGCGAGGATCCGCTGGAACCATACCTTTGGAAGGCCCGCCCCGTCGTGATCTTCGCCGACGCCGCGGCGGATCCCCGCCTGGTGCGCCAGCTCGACGAGCTGGCCCGCGCCAAGGCCGAGATGGAGGAGCGCGACGTGGTCGTCATCGTCGATGCGGAGCCTCCCGCCAGCCGCGCCGAGGCATCGGCCCTGCGCGCCCGCTTCCGTCCCCACGGCTTCAACGTTCTGGTGCTCGGCAAGGACGGCGAGGTCAAGCTGCGCCGGCCCAACGTGATCACCGCCGCCCAGCTCAGCCGCCTGATCGACCGCATGCCCATGCGCCAGCAGGAACTGGGGCGCCGCTGAGCCCACGGTTTGCGCGAAGGCCCCGAAGCGCCTGTATTCACGCCGCGCGCAGATGCGGCGCGCCCCGCGCGAGAGGAGGGTTCCATGGCCAAACCCATCTACAACCCCAAGCCCATCACCGGCCGCACCGGCCCCAAGCCCGGCTGCTGACGGCGCGCCGGCGGCCCGCCCGCGCCAGCCATGTCCTATCGCCGCGCATCAGAGCGCTCCACGCTTTCAGACAAGCTTTGCACCGCCGTCCGACCAAGGCGAAGCGCCTCGGTCTTCATCGAGATGTAATCCGAGTAGATCGCGGCCCGCCGCCCGGCCCCCAAACCCGCATACCCTTCGGTCCGCATGTCCTCAGCCAGGGCGGCGATGGCGACGATCTGCTGGTAGCAGACGACCACGTCGTCCACAGCCTCGCGTGAGACGACCTGGATGTCCGGCAGCAGCGCCTGAAACACCGTGTCGTTCCGCTCCTGCAGGACAAAGGGCGTGAAACGGTCTTCGCCGTCGCCCGCCTGAAGGATCCTCTCCTCCATCCTCCGGCCATGCTCGGCAGGGTCATCCCGCTCCAACACCGCGACATAGGCCCGGATCTCGGCCGCCAAGGCGATCTGCACGTCACGCGCCCGCTCGCGCCGGCGCGCGCTGTTCAGATAGGCCTCGCGCGCCCAGGCGACCGCCGCCGCGACCACGGCGGCGACGACCGCCGGGCCGAACCAAGCGGCGGAGACGCCCTCCACCTCACTCGAACTCCAGGATCACCTCGTCCACGGCCAGGCTGTCGCCGGGCTTGGCGTTGATCCTGCTCACCACGCCCTTCTTCTCGGCGCGCAGCACGTTCTCCATCTTCATGGCCTCGACGGTGCACAGGGTTTGGCCGTCCTGCACCTCCTGCCCCTCTTCCACGTCGATGCTGACCACCAGGCCCGGCATGGGGCACAGCAGCATCTTGGACGTGTCCGGCGGAACCTTGACCGGCATCTTCGCCGCCAGCTCCGCCTGGCGCGGCGTCAGCACCTGCACCGTCAGGTCGGCGCCGCGGTAGCGCACCCGCGCGCCTCCCACGCCGATGGAGACCTTGGCGACGATCTCCGCCTCCCCCACCTGGGCGCGCGCCAGGCTCATGCCCGGCTTCCAATCGGTGGTCACGCGCCGCGTCTCGCCGTCGATCGACACGGCGAAGCCGTCGCCGTCCCGCTCCGTGCGCACGTCGAAGGCGCGGTCGCCCAGCATCACCACCCAGTCGGGGTCCACCCGGCGCGTGTGATTGACCATGGCGCCGCTGATCTCAGCCGCCCGCGCCTCCACGATCATGTTGAAGGCGCCCGCGGCGGCGGCGATGCGGCCCAGCGTGACCTCGTCCAGCGGCGCGCCGTCGAAGCCGTCGGGATACTCCTCGGCGATGAAGGCCGTGGTGATCTCTCCGCTGACGAAGCGCGGATGGTCCATCACCGCCTGGCAGAACGGCAGGTTGTGGCCGATCCCCTCCACCTCGAACGCGTCCAGCGCCCCGCGCATCCCCTCGATCGCCGCGGCGCGATCCGGACCCCAGCTGCACAGCTTGGCGATCATGGGGTCGTAGAACATGCTGATCTCGCCGCCCTCGAAGACGCCGGTGTCGTTTCGCACCGCCGAGGTCGCCGTCGCCGTTTCCTCCGGCGGGCGGTACTTGGTCAGCCGCCCGATGGAGGGCAGGAAGTTCCGATAGGGATCCTCGGCGTAAAGCCGGCTCTCCATCGCCCAGCCGGTCAGCGTCACGTCCTCTTGGCGCAGGGACAGCTTTTCGCCGTCCGCCACGCGGATCATCTGCTCCACCAGGTCGACGCCGGTGATCAGCTCCGTCACCGGATGCTCCACCTGCAGGCGCGTGTTCATCTCCAGAAAGTAGAAGTTGCGGTCCCCGTCGACGATGAACTCCACGGTGCCGGCGCTGCTGTAATCCACCGCCTTGGCCAGCGCGACGGACTGTTCGCCCATCGCCTTGCGCGTCGCCTCGTCCAGGAACGGCGACGGCGCCTCCTCGATCACCTTCTGGTTCCGCCGCTGGATGGAGCATTCCCGCTCGCCCAGGTAGATCACGTCGCCATGCTTGTCGCCGAGCACCTGGATCTCGATATGACGCGGCTGCGTGACGAATTTCTCGATGAAGATCCGGTCGTCGCCGAAGGAGTTCCGCGCCTCGTTCTGCGAGCTCTTGAACCCCTCGGCCACCTCGTCCGCGCTCCAGGCGATGCGCATGCCCTTGCCGCCGCCGCCGGCGCTGGCCTTGATCATCACCGGATAGCCGATCTGATCCGAGATCTTCACCGCCTCAGCCGCATCCGCGATCAGGCCCATATAGCCGGGCACGGTGCTGACGCCCGCCTCCGCCGCCAGCTTCTTGGAGGTGATCTTGTCGCCCATCGCCTCGATGGCGCCGGCGGGCGGGCCGATGAAGGCGACGCCGGCCGCCTCCAGCGCCGCGGCGAATTCAGCGCGCTCGCTCAAGAAACCATAGCCTGGATGCACCGCCTCGGCGCCGGTCTGCTTGATGGCGGCCATGATCCTGTCGATCACGATGTAGCTTTCGTTGGCGGGGGGCGGGCCGATATGCACCGCCTCGTCGGCCATCCGCACGTGCAGCGCGCCCTTGTCCGCGTCCGAATAGACCGCGACCGTGGCGATCCCCATCTTGCGCGCCGTCTTGATCACGCGGCAGGCGATCTCGCCCCGGTTGGCGATCAGGATCTTCTTGAACATCGGTCCCTCCTCAGGCGCGCGCGGCGCGCCGGCTTGACGAAAGGGCCGGCGCGCCCGCGGCGCGTCGACCCTTCATAAGGCATGTGCCGGCCGTGGCGAGGGCGCGTGCGCCCGCCGCCTCAGCGGTTCTTCTTGCGTTTCTTGCGGTCGCGCCGGTTGACGGCCACGTCGTCGTCGTCGGTGACGGCGCCCGTCGCGGCGCCCACGGCCCCGCCCACCACGGCGCCGGTGAGCAGATCGCCCCCGGTGATGACGGCGCCCGCGGCCCCGATCCCCGCGCCGATGCCGGCGCCCGACAGCGCCCGGTCGGATCGGGAATTGCCGCAACCGGCGACCGCCAGCGCGGCGACGAGGGCCGCGGCCCCGAAAATGACTCTGCGCATCCGAATGCTCCTGAAGCAGGTTTCGCCTGCTTCGCAGCCTGGGCGCGGATCGCGGCGGAAACGGCCCCGGCCTCGCCCCGATTGCGCCCCATGCGGGGCGTCGACTTGGCGGTCCGGGCGGGGGTCGGCGCGCGCGGCGGAACGCGCGGAGGCGCGAGCGTCGCGGCGGGCGGCGCGCTCAGTCGCTGTTCGGCAGCACCACCAGCACGCCGTAGACGATGCCCACCAGGCCGAACGTCACGCCGAAGGCGCCGGCCATGATCGCCGTCGCCAGCTCTCGCTGGTCCGATCCCCAGAGCAACGAGCCAAGCCCCCCCACGTCGGCCCAGATCAGCAGCAGCAGCACCGTCCACCCCGCCGCCACGCCGTTGGCGGCATGGTGCAGCAGAAAGCGGATCAGGCGCGTGGGATCGTAGGGCGTGCGGGTCATGGGCGGGCTCTTGGACGCAATGCGATGCTCCAGACCTAGCGTCCGCTTGCGGCAGGTCGACCGGGCTCATCGCGCGCCGTTCGTTTCGTTTGCAACCGTCCGGCGCGGCGCGCGGGCCGCATGCGCCGTCCAGCGGCGGCGCAGCGCCGGGTCGGCCAACAGCGCCGCGGCGGCCTCGCGCACCTGTCGTTCGGCGCCCGAGCGGACCAGCCGGCCGCCGGCGCGCACGCGCACCAGCGCCTGCGCCGGCGTTCCGGGCGCGCTCGCGGCTGGCGCGTCGGCGGCGTCGCAGGTCTCCACCCGCACCTCCGGCGCAAATCCCCGCACCCGCCGCAGCGCGCGCCACAGGTCCTGGCGCACCTGCCGCGCCAGGCGCCGACGCCAGCGCGCCGCGGCGCCCTCGGCCGGCGGGGCGATGAGCCAGGCGGCCTCGGCGAAGGCCTGGGCGGCGCCCTCCGGTCCGGCCCGGCGCAGGGTCAGAGCGCCCGCCCCCTCGCGCTCCTCCCACCGGGTCATGACGCCGGCTCCGGCGTGCAGCGTCCGATGGACATCAGCGCGCGGCCGTCGCGATAGGCGCGGTGGCTGTAGGGGCCGCCGGCGCGGCGCAGGCGGACCCAGTCGCGCCCCTGCGCCGGGCGCAGCACCGTCTCCGCCCCCGACCGGCCCTGCGCCTCCCAGACCTCGCCGTCATCGGCGCCTCCGTCGAAGCGCAGCCGCGCGCCGCCGGGCCGCCAGGTCAGCGCGAAGGCCGATGTCGGCGTCGTCGCGCGGCCGGAGCAGGCCACGTGCAGGTTCTCGCAGAACACCGGCAGCCAGGGCGTGCAGCGCAGCCCCTGCGCCGCCGACGCGGCCGAGGCCGCCGCGACCCAAGCCGCCGCCGCGACCCAAGCCGCCGCCGCGATGCACGCCGCCCCCCTCACGGTCGCCGCGCGATCCCGTCGATCTCCACCAACGCCCCGACGGCGAGGGCGACGACGCCGATGGTGGTGCGGGCGGGGCGACGGTCCGGCATGAAGAACGTCTTGTAAGTCTCGTTGAAAGCGGGATAATCCTGATCGAAATCTGTCAGGTAAGCGCGTATCTGGACCAGGTGCTCCAGGCCCAGACCCATTTCGCCGAGGATCAGACGAAGGTTCTCCATCACCCGCCGGGTCTGCGCCTCGATTCCAGAAGGCAGAGGCGCATCAGGGGCTTGCGGGTCGGTCGGCATCTGGCCTGTGAGGAACACCCAGCCATCCACCTCCACCGCATGGGAAAACGGCGCGACGGGCCGGGGGCCGGCAGCGAAGAGATGAAAGTCGGGCGCGCTCACGGCGCCTCGACCTCCGCCGTCGCGAAGTCGGCGGGCGAGACGATCTCGATCAGCTCCATGTCGTCGGAATGGCGCACCTCCCGGTGCCGGATCCCCGGCGGCTGCAGCACGCAGGAGCCCTCGCGCAGCAGGTGCTCGCCCGAGCCCTCATACTCGAACACCACCCAACCCTTTGTGATATAGACCATTTGGAAGTCGAGCTCATGGATGTGCCAGGTCCCCGGACTCTCCATCCCGGGCACCGCGCGAATGACGTGGGCGCCGTACTTGCCCTGCGTCGCCTCGGCGATGCCGAGCTGGCGATACTCGAAGAACGGCCGCAGCCCGGCCCCTTCGAACTTCCCGGCGTCCGCATGGGCGATGACGAAGGCCTGGCCTTTCCACATCTGGGTCATGGCGCGCCCTCCCCGGGCTTTGTGATCACAACGGAATGTTGTCGTGCTTCTTCCACGGGTTCTCCAGCCGCTTGCCCCGCAGCGCGGCGAAGGCCCGGGCCACGCGCTTGCGGGTGCTCTGGGGCATGATCACCTCGTCGATGAAGCCTTTTTCCGCGGCCACGAAGGGGTTTGCGAAGCGATCTTCATACTCTTTCGTATGCGCCGCCACCTTCTCCGGATCGTCGAGGTCGGAACGATAGAGGATCTCCACCGCGCCCTTGGCGCCCATCACCGCGATCTCGGACGTGGGCCAGGCGTAGTTCACGTCGCCCCGCAGGTGCTTGGAGGCCATGACCACGTAGGCGCCGCCATAGGCCTTGCGCGTGATCACGGTCACCTTGGGCACCGTCGCCTCGCCATAGGCGAACAGCAGCTTGGCGCCGTGCTTGATGACGCCGTCGTATTCCTGGACCGTGCCGGGCAGGAAGCCGGGCACGTCGACCAGCGTCAGGATGGGGATGTTGAAGCAGTCGCAGAAGCGCACGAAGCGGGCC
>JBCBYE010000859.1:0-1565 GCA_039816075.1 Pseudomonadota bacterium
CCCCCCCCCCCCCCCCCCCCCAGCACCACCCGCCCCCCCCCACCGACACCTACCCGACCCTGCACACTCTTTCCCGACACGACACTCCTCCGATCTCCTCCCGAGGCGGCGATCCGGAAGCGGATACGCCGGAGGCGCGCATCATCGCCGCCAATGCCGCCGCCCGCGTCGAGCCCCGCCAGCTGGGCTATTACAACGCAATGCAGGTTTTTCCGTGGAGCGAAGGCGCGCTTTACCAAATCTATTCCGCTCCCGGGCAGATCACCAATATCGCGCTTGAACCCGGCGAACGCCTGACCGGTCCCGGCCCGATCGCGGCGGGCGACACCGCGAGCTGGATCATCGGCGACACAACGAGCGGCGCAGGCCGCACCGAGCGCGTCCATATCCTCGTGAAACCCACCCGCCCCGACATCTCCACCAATCTCGTCGTCAACACCGACCGGCGCAGCTATCACATCGAATTGTATGCCGACGAGGAGACCTGGATGCCCAGCGTCGCCTGGGCCTATCCAGAGGTGCGCGCCACGCCCCGCACCCCGACCATCCGCCGTCCCGCGATCCCGCCCGAGGCCGAGCGGCACTACCGTTACGGCTTGCAGGGCGACGCCCCACCCTGGCGGCCGGTCTCGGTCTTCGACGACGGGCGCCGTGTCTATGTCGTCTTCCCGCCCGGCATCGCCCAAGGCGAAATGCCCCCGCTCTTCGTGATCGGCGCGGATGGGCGCGGCCAGATTGTCAACACCCGCGTGCTCGGCAATGTGCTGATCGTGGACAGGCTCTTCGGGGCCGCAGAACTGCGTCTCGGCGAAAGACAACAACAGGTCGTGCGGATCCTGCGGACGGATGGCGATCAGCGCACGCAGCGCGCGCCCCAGCCAGAGGCGGAGCGATGACACAGAATCCTGACATGCAAAAGCCGCCACGGACTGAGGAAGACATCGCCCAGGAGCTCCGTCTCAGGCCCGATCCGCCCCGTGTCATGCGCCTGTCCCGCCGGGCCATTGCCCTTGCCACCGCCATCGGAGGACTAAGCCTTGGCGCGATCCTCATCGTGGCGCTGCAGAACAACCGGCAGGAGGGCACCCAGACCGAGCTCTTTTCCACCGAACGCATTCAGGCGGCTGAAGGGCTGTCCACATTGCCTCGGGATTACGCCGATGTCCCGCGTCTCGGCCCACCCTTGCCCGGTGAGCTGGGCCGCGCCATCCTTGGAGCGCAAGATCGCGGCTAGCCGGTCCCGGCACCGCCCCTTTCCGGTCCGTTGACCCCCACAGTCGATCCGGAGGAACAACGCCGCCTTCAGGAACTCGACGCCGCCCGGCTGAGCGCCCTTTTCGCCGAGGCGCAAACCGTGCCGCGCGGCGGAGCATAGGCCACACCGACGCCCCCCGCGACCGGCGCGATCTTCCCCTCCACATTGGGCAGCCCGACGGCAAGCGATCCAATTTCGGGCCGAGAGGCCTTTTTGAACCGTACGGGAGACACAGACACCGTCAGTGCGCAGCGCATCACGGCACCGCCCAGCCCCTACATCCTGCAGGCCGGACCGGTGGTCCCAGCCG
>JBCBYE010000628.1:0-2767 GCA_039816075.1 Pseudomonadota bacterium
GGGGCCGCGCGCCGCGGGCGCCGTCGGGACGGCCGGGGGCGACGCGGGCCGCGGCGCCTTTGCCGGGACGGACGCGATCATCGGAAGGTCTTGCGCGGATCGAAGGCGTCGCGCACGGCCTCGAAGATGAAGACCAGAAGCGACAGCATGATCGCGAAGGTGAAGAAGGCGGTGAAGCCCAGCCAGGGCGCCTGCAGGTTGTTCTTGCCCTGCAGCGCCAGGTCCCCGAGCGATGGATAGCTGACCGGCAGGCCGAAGCCGATGAAGTCGAGCGTCGCCAGCGTGCTGATCGAGGCCGTGAGGATGAAGGGCAGCATGGTCAGCGTCGCCACCATGGCGTTGGGCAGCAGGTGGCGGAACATGATGGTCCAGTCGCCGACCCCCAGCGCCCGCGCCGCGCGCACGTATTCGAAATTGCGTGCGCGCAGGAACTCCGCCCGCACCACGCCCACCAGCGCCGTCCATTGGAAGAGCGCCAGCAGGAACAGCATCGACCAGAAGGTCGGGGTGATGATGGCGCTGATGATCATGATGAGGAAGAGGACGGGAATGGCGCTCCAAATCTCTTCGATGCGCTGGAAGATCAGGTCCACCCAGCCGCCGAAATAGCCCTGGGCCGCGCCGGCGAAGACGCCGATGATGCTGCTGACGAGGGTGAGGGCGAGGCCGAAGCGCACGGAGATGTCGAAGCCGTAGATCACCCGCGCCAGCACGTCGCGCGCCTGATCGTCCGTGCCGAGCCAGTTGCTGGCGTCGGGCGGCGAGGGGGCGAAGGGCACGTCGCGGTTGATGGTGTCGTAGCTGAAGGGGATCAGGGGCCAGGTCATGGCGCCGGGCGTCGCGCCCTCGGGCGCCTCGCCCGCGGCGACGGCCTCGATCAGCCCGTCGGGATCGTCGAAGCAGGCGTCGAGCCCGCCGGTGACGATGAGGCAGCGCACCTCGACCGAGCGGTAGTCGGCCTCCGTCTCGAAATCGCCGTTGAAGCGGGTTTCGGGGTGGAACTGCCAGATCGGGAAGAGGACGTCGCCGCGATAGGTGACCCAGAGCGGCTTGTCGTTGGCCACCAGGGGCGCGGCGAGGGCGAGGGCGAAAAGCGCCAGGAATATGCGGAACGACCAGAAGCCGCGGCGATTGGCCTTGAAGCTGGCCCAGCGGCGACGCGAGAGCGGGTCGAGCGTGAAGAGGCCCTTTTTCGCCGGCGGGGGCGCGGGCGCCGTTTCGCGCGCGGCGGGGGCGGGGGCGTCGATCTCGGTCGTCATCGGTCGACGCCTGCGCCGGGGGCGAAGGTCGTCCGACCGGCTGCGCCGGGCGCCGTCTCGCCCCTGACCTGATCCGGGGCCTCCGGCGGCCTGCCGCGGCGCGAGACCTTGCAGGGGCGCGCCCGGCCCCGCCCACGGAGGCCCCGGATCAGGTCCGGGGCGAGCCGGCGCGGAACGCGGGCGGCGGGAAGACCGGGCGCGGCGGGACGGGCGGCGGGCGCGAGCGGGGCGGGCGACATGCGCTCAGGCCTCCCGGCCTTCGAAGTCGATGCGCGGGTCGATCCAGACATAGGTGAGGTCGGAGATCAGCTTCACCGCCATGCCCATCAGCGAGAAGATGAAGAGCGTGCCGAACACCACGGGGTAGTCGCGGTTCAGCACCGCCTCGAAGCCCAGCAGGCCGAGCCCGTCGAGCGAGAACACGATCTCGATGATGAAGGCGCCGGTGAAGAAGATGGACACGAAGGCCGCCGGAAAGCCCGCGATCACGATCAGCATGGCGTTGCGGAAGACGTGGCCGTAGAGGACGCGCCCCTCGGTCAGGCCCTTGGCGCGGGCGGTGACGACATACTGCTTTCGGATCTCGTCGAGAAAGCTGTTCTTGGTCAGGAGCGTCAGGGTGGCGAAGCCGGAGATGCTCATGGCCAGCACCGGCAGCGCGATGTGGTGCAGGTAGTCGAGGATCTTCAGCGGCCAGCTGAGATCCTCCCACCCGTCCGAGGTCAGCCCGCGCAGGGGGAAGAGCTGCAGGTAGGAGCCGCCGGCGAAGAAGATCAGCAGGAGGATCGCGAAGAGAAAGCCGGGGATCGCGTAGCCCACCACCACCACGCCCGAGGTCCAGGCGTCGAAGGCGGTGCCGTCGCGCACCGCCTTGCGGATGCCCAGCGGGATCGACACGAGATAGGCCAGCAGCGTGGTCCAGAGGCCGAGGCTGACGGAGACCGGCATCTTTTCGAGGATCAGGTCGGTGACGGAGATGGAGCGGAAGTAGCTTTCGCCGAAATCGAAGCGGGCGTAGTTCCACATCATCAAGGCGAAGCGTTCGAGGGGCGGTCGGTCGAAGCCGAACTGGCGTTCGAGCTCGGCGATGAATTCGGGATCGAGGCCCTGGGCGCCGCGATAGTCCCCCGAGGGGCCCGCGCCGGCGGCGGAGGCGCCGCCGCCCGCATCGCCCGACCCGCCGGTGAAGCGGTCGGTGGCGCCGGCGCCGTCCTGCAACTGGGCGATGACCTGTTCGACCGGGCCGCCGGGGGCGAACTGGATGACGGCGAAGTTGATGAGCATGATCCCGACCAGCGTCGGGATCATCAGGGCCAGACGTCTGAGAACATAGGCGCCCATTCAGGCGCTGAGGTCCCCGGAGCCGTTCCGCGCGCGATCCCGGCGGCTATCATCGAGGGGGCCGCCGCGGCGGGGCCAGTCGAGATGGGACCGGTCGAGATGGGGTCTGTCGAGATGGGACCGATCGGGACCGGACCTGTCGGGATGGGACCGGTCGGGACCGGACC
>JBCBYE010000621.1:0-2852 GCA_039816075.1 Pseudomonadota bacterium
CGCTTTCGAACTGGATGGCGGGGCGCAGCGCCCGATAGAGCCCGTAGCCCAACGCCGCGGCCTCGGCGATGCCCGCGCGGGCGTTGGCCTGGCGCTGCTGGGCCTGCTCCGCGCTGGCATCGCCGAGGCCGCGGCGTTGGGCTACGGGCTCTATCGGGCGCTGCGCCCCGCCATCCAGTTCGAAAGCGCCATGGCGGACGTCACCAAGGTGATCGACCTGACCGCCGACGGGCAGCGGGGCCTGAGCGCCGAGATCCTCAAGCTGTCCACCGAAGTCCCCATCGCGGCCAAGGGGATCAGCGAGATCGTGGCAAGCCTCGGCCAGGCGGGCGTCGTGGCCAAGGATCTGCCCGAGGGCGAGCAGATCGCGCTCTTCCGCGACCTGGCGCGCGATGCTGCGGTCATGGGCGTGGCCTTCGACGTCAGCGCCAAGCAGGCCGGCGACGCCCTCGCCACGTTCATGGCCGGCGCCGGCATGACGCGGGCCGAGACGCTGGATCTCGCGAACACGATCAACTTCCTTTCGAACAACATGAACGCCACGGCCGGCAACGTGCTGGAGGTCGTCCGCCGCAACATCGCCATCGGCAAGACCGCGGGCCTCGCCGCGAACGAGACCGCCGGCCTGGCCGCGGCGCTGCTGCAAAGCGGGGCGGCGCCCGAGATCGCGGCGACCGCGCAGAAGAACCTGCTGAACGCCCTGACGCGCGGGGCGGCGGCGAGCAAGCGTCAGCGCGACGCGCTCAAGGAGCTGGGTTTCGGCGCCACCGATCTCGCCAAGCGCATGCAGGTCGATGCGGCCAGCGCGATCACCGACGTCCTCGACCGGCTGCGCAAGCTGGACGACGCGGAACGCGGCGGCGTGATTTCCATGCTCTTCGGCGAGGAGAGCAAGTCCGCCATCGCCCCGCTGATCACCAATTCCGAAAGCGTCGCCAAGGCGCTGCGTCTGATCGGCGACGAGACCGAGCGGCCGACGGCGATGCTGGCCGAGTATCGCGCGCGCGCCGCGACCACCGAGAACGCCCTTCAGCTCCTCGGCAACCGCATGAACGAGGTGTGGATCAACATAGGCTCCAGCGTGCTGCCCACCATCGTCGAGCTGGCCGAGGGGCTCGGGGGCATCACCGAGGTGATCGCCGACTGGGCGGCGAAGAACCCCGAGTGGATGAGCACGATCCTGGAAGGCTTGGGCCTGGTGGTGGCCGGCCTCATCGGTTCGCGCGTGGCGGGCTATGCCGCGAGTTCCGTCATGCTGGCCGTCCAGCAAGCGCAGGTCGCGTTCCGGGTGGCCTTCATCGCGATGGGCGCCGTCGCGGGCGTGCTGGGCGTC
The DNA here is from genome assembly GCA_039816075.1 of Pseudomonadota bacterium. Classification (GTDB taxonomy): domain Bacteria; phylum Pseudomonadota; class Alphaproteobacteria; order Rhodobacterales; family Rhodobacteraceae; genus Albimonas. The sequence continues at coordinate 1,334 of JBCBYE010000621.1, forward strand.
AGCATCGGCGCCGTGGCCGCCGCCGTGGTCAGCCTCGGCGTCGCACTTTATGCCCTAGTTCGCTATTGGGACCAGATCACCGCGGCCATCGAGCGGGCCGGCTCGGCCTTCGACAAGTTCATGAAACGCGAGGCGGAACGGACGCCAGGCGCCCTCGGGCCTGTCGGTCTGCCGCCGCTCGAAACGCCGCCGCGTCCGCCGCGTCCGGGCGTGGGCAGGCCGCGGATCGGTCGCGGCGACGACTTCGGCATCATCGAGCCGCCGCTGCTCCCCATGCGCGCCACGGGCGGGCCGGTCCGCGCCGGCCACCTCTACGGGATCAACGAAATGGGCCGGGAGCTGTTCATGCCCGGCGCCTCAGGCTCGATGGTCACCGCCCGCGGCCTGCTCGACGCCGTCCAGGGCGCCGCAGGCCTGACCCTCGCCCGCACCGGCCTGACCCGCACCGCCGGCGTGCCGGCGGCGGGCGGGGCGGCGCCGAACATCACCGTCAACATCGCCCCGCCGGCCGGCGCCGACGCGCGCGAGCTCGCCCGGATCGTGCGCCGCGAGATCGAAGAGGCCGTGCGGGCCGCGCGCCAGGGGGGGCTGCACGATGGCGCTTCGCTGGCCTAGCACCGGTTGGGTGCAGCTGGTCTGGGGGCGGTTCCCCTTCCTGCTGGCCTCCGCCTCCTACGATACGTTCCGCCGCGACACCGCCTGGCGCTGGCCCGGCCAGGCGCCTGTGGGCGGCGACCCGCAGCTGCAGTTCACCGGACGCGGGACCGACCGCATCAGCCTCGAAGGGACCGTCCACCCCCATTTCAACGGCGGGCTGCGCATGGTGCAGCTGCTGCGCCTGCAGGCCGACCAGGGCGAGCCCCAGGTCCTGATCGACGGGCGCGGCAACTACTATGGCCGATGGGCCGCGACCGCCGTCGAAGAAACGCAGCGCGCGCCCATGGGCGACGGCGCCTTTCGAGCCCAGGACTTTCGCCTGGTCCTCGAAAAGCAGGCCGGCGGCTTGGTGTGGGGCTGATCATGGCAACCTATGTGACTTCCGCCCTCGACACCGCCGACCTGATCTGCTGGCGCGTCTTCGGCCAGACCGGCGCGCTGACCGAAGCGCTGCTGGAGCTGAACCCCGGCCTCGCCGCGCAGGGGCCGCAGCTGCCCGCCGGCCTGACGCTGGAGCTGCCCGACGCGCCCGAGGATCAAGCCCGCGCGCCGCTGAGGCTCTGGGACTGATGCGCCCGACCTATGCCCTTCGCGTCGACGGCGTGGACCTCGGGGCCATGGTGCGCACGCGTCTGCTCAGCATGAGCGTCACCGACGTGTCGGGCATCGAGGCCGACCGACTGGAATTCGTGATCGACGACGCCGACGACATCGCGCTGCCGCGGCGCGGCGTCCTGATCGAGCCGTTCCTGGGCTACGACGGCCGCAGCGTTCCGGTCGGCCGCTTCGTGGTGGACGGCGTCTCGGTGGATGCGCCGCCGCGCCGCCTGACCGTGCGCGGCCGAAGCGCCGATCTGACGGC
>JBCBYE010000144.1:0-8415 GCA_039816075.1 Pseudomonadota bacterium
CTCGACGCGCCGCTTGGCGCGTCGGCGCGGCGGCCCGGGGCAGGGCGCGGCGGTGGCCACGAGGCGGGCGGCGGGGCTAGGCTGGCGCCGAGGGCGGAGGCCCGCCAGGGGCGCCGGGCGCCGCCGAAGACCGCCGCGACCGACCGCCGTCGACCGCCGCGGCCGACCGCAGGGAGAGGCTTTTGCAGGACATTCTCGCCGCCTTGACCGGCCATGCGCAGGCGCGCCCGGACGACGAGGCGCTGTTCGAGGGAGCGCGCCGGCTGAGCTTCGCCGGCTTCGACGCGGCGGCGGATCGGCTGGCGGCGCGCCTGGCGGCGCGCGGCGCAGGGCCGGGCGCGCTGCTGGTCTGGATCGGATCCTCGGGGCTGGATCGGGTGGTGTTCGTGGTCGCCGCCCACCGCGCCGGCGCGGCGGTCGCCTGCCCGGACCTGCGGGGCGAGACGGCGGAGGTCTCGGCGCGGATCGCGGCGGCGGCGGCGCAGGGCGCCGTCGCGGCCGCGGGGTGGGAGGGCGTCGCCGCCCGCCATGGCGTCGCGGATCCGCTGGTCGCGCCCGATCCCATGGACGCCGCGCCGGCGGAGCGCTTCGCCCCCGTCGCGGCGCCGGACGAGGCGCTGAGCAACCTGCGCTACACCTCCGGTTCCACCGGCGCGCCCAAGATCGTGCCGATCTCCCGCGCGACGGAGGCCTATTTCGACCGGCTGGCGGCGGCGTATTCGCGTATCGGTCCGCAGGATCGTCTGGCGCTGCTGGGGCACCTTTGGCCGGCCAAGATCTTCGCCGCGCTGATCGGGGGCGCGCGCATGGGCTGCTTCGACGCGCCGGCGCTGAGCCCCGGGGCGCTGGCCGAGGCCTTCGCGGACGAGGGCGTGACGATGACCATGACCTATCCCGCGATCTTCCGGCAGCTGATGGCGGCCGGCCGGCCCCTGCCGGCGCTGCGGCATGCGACCCTGGCGGGCGAGCCGGTGACCCGCGCCGACGTGGAGGCCTTCGAGGCGCTGAGCGGTCCGGGATCGGAGCTGAACGTCACCTTCGGCTCCAACGAGTTTCCCTGGGTCGCGCGCTGGCGCCAGGCCTCGGGCGCGCCGCTGCCCTGGAACACCGTGCCGGTGGGGGAGCCGACCGATCCCGCCTCGCTGCGCCTTGTGGACGCGGGCGGAGCGGAGGCGGGGCCGGGCGAGGCGGGGGAGATGGAGATCGTCTCCGCCCATCTGCCGCCGAGCTACCACGGCGATCCGGCGTCGGCCGCGCTGTTCCGGCCGCTGGGCGACGGGCGACGGGCCTTTCGCACCGGCGACATGGCCTATCGCGACGTGGACGGGGTGATCCATTCGCTGGGCCGGCGCGACGAGCAGGTGAAGATCCGCGGCTACAACGTGCGCCCGACGGAGATCGAGCCGCTGCTGGAGGCGCGCGGAGACGTGACGGAGGCGGCGGTGACCGCGGTGGAGGGGGCCGGCGGCGTGCGTCGGCTCGCCTGCCATTACGCCGGCGCGGCGGAGCCGGAGACGCTGCGCGCGGACCTGGCCGCGCGGCTGCCGGCCTACATGACGCCGACCGTCTGGATGCGCCTGCCCGCCCTGCCGCGCACCGCCACGGACAAGATCCGGCGCCAGGCGCTGCCCGATCCCTTGAAGGCGGACGCCGCGCCCCCCGACGCCGCCTGGAGGACCGAGCCGGAGCGCGTCTTCGCCGCGCTGTTCGCCGAGCTGCTGGGCCGGTCGGATTTCGGGCGCGAGGACGATTTCTTCGACCTGGGCGGCGACAGCCTTCAGGCCATGACCCTGGTGCTGGAGGCGGAGCGGCGGCTGGGCCGGCGGCTGCCGCTGGAGACGCTGGTGGTGCGCGGCGCGTCGGTGCGCGCGCTGGGCGCGGCGGCGGCCGAGGGCGCGGGGACCGGCGCGGCGCGGCTGCGGCGCGGCGACGGGCGGCAGGGCCCGATCCTGACGGCGCCCATCGCGCAGGGGCATCTGGGCCCGTATCTGGAGATGCTGCATGCGCTGGATCCGCGCTGGGGGGTCATGGCCCTCTACCCCGTCGGCCTGGGCGGCGAGGCGCCGGCGACGCGGATGGAGGACCTGGCCGCCCATGTGCTGGCGCAGGCGGAGGCGGCGCTGGAGGGCGAGGCGCCGGCGGCGCTGCTCGGCTACAGCTTCGGCGCGTTCGTGGCGGCGGAGATGGCGCGGGCGCTGGCCCTGCGGGACGGCGCGGCGGCGGCGCCGCCCCTGGTGATGATCGATCCCGAATCGCCCCGTCGGCTGGGCCGCTGGACCAGCCGCGCCTGGCGGGTGCTGACCCGCGAGGGGCCCCTCGCCGCCGGCGGACGGGCGGCGCGGCTGGCGGCCGAGGGGGCCGGGCGCGGCGACGCGCTGGAGGCGGCGCATCGGCGGGCGGGGCTGGATTACGCGCCGGCGCCGTTTCAGGCGGGGCCGGCGCTGATCCTGACCTCCACCGATCGGCGGAGCGGGGCCGAGGCGCGCGCCTGGAGGCGCCTGCTGGGCGGCGGCGCGCGCGTTCGCGCGCTGCCGCACGATCATTTCGAGATGATGAAGGGCGCCGGCGCCGGGCTGACGGCCCAGGCGATCCAGGCCTGGCTGGCGGAGGTCGGCGCCGGCGGCGGCGCAGGGCGGGCCGCGGCCGCGCCCGTGTCCGCGCCAGGGTCCGCGCCTGCGTCCGCCTCGGCGCCCCTGACCGATCCGGCGAGGTTCGCATCCGCGCCCGACGTGGCATGATGCCCGTGGGATGAGCATCGCCGGGGAGGCATGAGATGACGCGCGACGCGACGGACGGGCCCGAGGTGGAGTGGAGCAGGCTGAAGGCGCAGGAGCTGCGCGCGCTGGCCGCGCGGGGCGCGGCGGCGATCCTGCCGGTCGCCTCGATGGAGCAGCATGGACCGCATCTGCCGGTGCAGACCGATGCCTGCCTGGGGCTGGAGGTGGCGCGCCGCGCCGCCCGCCTGGCCTGGGACGACGCCCCGGCGGTGGTGGCGCCGGTGGTCTGGCAGGGGCTGAGCGAGCATCACATGCCCTTCGGCGGCACCCTGACGCTGAGCCATCAGACGTTTCGCGCCGTGCTGATGGACCTGATCGAGTCGCTGCGGCGCCAGGGCTTTCGCCGCATTCTGCTGTCGAATTCCCATGGCGGAAACATCACGGCGCTGAACGCGCTGGTGGACGAGATGGGCGCCCGGCGGGCGGAGGACCTGGGCGCGCCGGCGCTGGTGGCGGCGACCTACGCGGTGGAGGCGGCCGAGGCCTTCGCCCCGCTGCTGGAGGATCAGGACGGCGTGCAGCATGCCTGCGAGGCCGAAACCTCCATGATGCTGGCCTGCGCGCCGGACCTTGTGGACGCGGCGATCCTGGGCGAGGTCGGCACGCCGTTTCCGGGCCGGGCGCTGGGCGGCGGCGGGGCGCATCGCTGGCGGCCGTTCGAGCATCTGACCGGCGACGGCGCGCTGGGCGTGCCGGCCCGCGCCACGGCGGAGAAGGGCGAGGCGCTGCTGGCCGCCGGGGCGCAGAGCCTGGCGGCGCTGCTGCGCGACGATGCGGTCTGGGCGGCGGCGGGCGACCGGCGCGGCGCGGCGACCGGCGGCGTGCCCTTCGCCGATCGCTGAGGACCCGGGGGCCGGGGCCGGGATCGCGCCCCGACGGGGCCCGCGGGGGCGGGCAAGGGCACGGCGCCGGGGCGCGGGACCAGGACACGGGGCCGGGGCGCAGGGGCGCGGCGGCGGGCGCCGGATCAGCCGTAGGGGCCGGGTTCGCCTGCGAGAAAGGCGGGGTGCCGGGCGGCGCGGCCGGCGGCGCGGATCGCCGCGGCCTCCTGCGGATCGGCCTGCCAGAGCGCGCGATGGCGGCGCAGGGCGGCGACCAGATCCCGTCGGCCCACCTCCACCGCGCCCAGATGCACGGCGAGGGCGCGGCGCGGTTCGTCGATGTCGAAATGCGGATGGCTGAGCGGCTGGAACCAGCGCCGCTGCATCCCGATGCGGTCGGCCATGGCCATCAGCTCGTCCAGCCGGTCGGCGACCATGTGGCACATGATGCGGCCGCGGAAGGGCGCGCGCATGTGGTCGACGTAAACGGGCATGGACGCGGCTCCGCCGGGCCCGCGCCTGCGGGGCGTTGGAGGCGACGACCGGAATCGAACCGGTGTACACGGATTTGCAATCCGCTGCGTAACCACTCCGCCACGTCGCCGGGAGCCGCGATGGTCTAGGGATCGGCGCGGGGGGCGTCAAGGGCGGCCGCGGCGGCCCGGGCGGCGACTTGGGCGGCGGCCTCGCCGGCGCGGATCGCGCCTTCGACATAGCCGGGAAAAGCGTCGTCATGCTCGGCCCCGGCGAAGATCAGGCGCCCGGCCCAGGGGGCGTCCGGCGACGGGGCGCCGCCGGGCGGAGGGCGCGGGGCCTCGTCGCGGTCGCGCGGCGCGGCGGTCAGCGGATCGGCGGCCCAGTCCTGAAGCAGGAGCGCCTGCGGCCGGCCCGCGCGGGGGCCGAACAGGCGGACGAGCTGATCCAGCGCGGCGGCGCGCAGGGCGTCCGCCCGGCCCGCGCGAGCGGCGGGCGGACCGCCGAGGAAGCCGAAGAGCGCACCGCCGGCGCCGTCGCGGGGCGAGGCGTCGTGGATCTCGACCAGCGGGCCGCGATGGCTGACGGCGTCGCCGTTGAGGCCCGCGTCGCGCCAGAACGGAGCGTCGTAGACGGCGACGAGCTTGGCCTGCGCCGCCATCCAGCCCGGCGCGTCGGCGAGAGCGTCGCGGGTCGGCGCGGACCAGTCGGGCGCGGCGTGCAGCGTCGCGGCGAGGCGCGGGGGCAGGGCGAGGAGCGCGGCGCGGGCGGCGGCGAGCGGGGCGCCGGCGGCATCGGCCGCCTCCACGCCCTTCGGCGTGAGGCGCAGGGCGGCGACGGGAGCGTTCAGGCGCAGGGAGGCGGGCGGCAGAGCGTCGGCGGCGGCCTCGGCCAGGGCGCCCAGGCCGCCCTCCACCCGCAGGGCGCCGCCCATGGTCGCCATGTCGAGATCGCGGCGCACGGCGCCGGCGCGATCCTCGAAGACCAGGCGTCCGTCGGCGTGCTGGGGGAAGACGGCGAGGCCGAGCCGCTTGGCGAGCGCGAGGGCGCGCGGATTCCGGGGCCAGAGCCAGGCGGGGCCGGCGTCGACGGGGACCCCGCCGAGACGGGGCGACCAGGCGCGCCCGCCGACACGGTCCCGCGCCTCCAGCACCCCGACGCCCAGCCCGGCGTCGCGGGCGGCCAGCGCGGCGGCGAGACCGGAGAGGCCGGCGCCGAGGATCATGACGTCGGTCGGCGTCGCTTGGGTCATGGCGCGGCGTTCCTTGCCCCAGGGGCGGATGGCGGACGGCAGCCGGCGGCCCGGCGGCCGGCAGCCGATGGGCGGCCTTCGGCCGGCAGCCGATGGGCGGCCTGCGGCCGGCAGCCTATGAGCGGCCTCCGGCCGGCGGTGCGGCGCGTGGTGCGGCGCCTTGGGCGCGTGGGCAAGGGGCGATGCGCGGTCGGCGTCCGGGCGGACCGGCGTTCGGATGCGGCGCCCGCTGCGGCGCGACGCCGGTCGCGCAGGGCGCCCTCGGGTCGCATTGCGCGGCGGCGCGGGCCATGGCATCGGTCGAGCCAGCCGCCTGAGGGCCACGCCACGCGCCGGAGACCGCGATGACCGATTACGCCGCCGCCCGCATCGCCATGGTGGACCGGCAGGTCCGCCCTTCGGACGTGACGAGCTACCCGATCATCGAGGCCATGCTGGAGGTCCCGCGGGAGCGCTTCGCCCCCGCTGCGCTGCGCCCGGTCGCCTATGCGGGCGAGCACCTGCCGCTCGGGCCCGGGCGGGTAATGCTGGATCCGCGCACGCTCGCCAAGATGATCGATGCGCTGGATCCGGATCCGGAGGACGTGGCGCTCGATCTGGCCTGCGGGCTGGGCTATTCGACCGCGGTTCTGGCGCGCCTGACCGCCTGGACCACGGCGGTGGAGGCGGAGCCGTCGCTGGCCAAGGCCGCCGCCGCGGCGCTGACCGAGCTGGAGGTCGACACCGCGGAGGTGCTGGAGGGCGAGCCGGCCGCCGGCGCCGCGGACGTCGCGCCGTTCAACGTGATGCTGCTGAACGGCGGGGCCGAAGAGGTGCCGGAGGCGCTGGCCGCGCAGCTGGCCGAGGGCGGGCGTCTGGCCATGATCCGCCTGCGCGGGGAGCATGGGCGTTGCGAGGTGCTGCTCAAGCGCGACGGGGCGCTGTCGGCGCGGGCGGTCTTCGACGCCTACGCGCCGGTCGTGCCGGGGTTCGCGCGCGCCCAGGCGTTCGAGCTGTAGCGGCCGGGCGGCGACGGCGGGCCGGCGGGCGCGTCTTGCAAACGTCATGGCGACGACGTCTCGGCGTCGTCCGGGGCGGGTAACCTTTCCCACGAGGCCTGCGTGATGCGCGGGCGATCCACGGCTTGGGCCCCGTTGCGAGGAATCGCAGCGCCGGAACGGGTTGGAGCGAGTCTTTCATGCAGCACTTTCGCAACGAATTGCTCTGATCGGTCATCACGCGCTTTGTCGGGCGGACCGGCTCCTGTAGGCTCGCCAACGAGCAGCCGCCCCTTCGGCAGCTATGGAATCGGCGACCGGACGACGACGGGAACGATCGTCGGGCGCGGGGGCCTTGCAGGGGCGGGTCGTTGAAGATGCGGCGAAACAGGCGACGGGACGGGCAATCCATGAGCAGGACCGAGGCGGGGCGCGCGGGCGCCGGGACGTGGCGCGCGGCGGCCATTCTTGCAGCGGCGGGGGCCTGCCTGGCCGCGCCCGCGGCGGCGCAGACCACCCTGGCGGACGCGCTGGTGCGCGCCTATGAAAGCAGCCCGGAGCTGCGCGCGGACCGCGCCGGCCTGCGGGCGCTGGACGAGGACGAGATCCAGGCGCGCTCCGGCCTGCTGGGCACGGTGACCGGCGTGACGACCTACGAGCTGCGCAATTCCGGCGGAACCTTCGGCCGCGCCGGCACCGATCGCGACGACAACGATCCGTTCTCGCTGGGCCTGCAGGGCTCCATCCCGCTGTACGACGGCGGGCAGATCGCCAATTCGTCCGAGGCGGCGCTGCAGGGCGTTCTGGCCGGGCGTCAGGACCTGTCCTCGACCGAGCAGGAGGTGCTGCTGAACGCGGTGACCGCCTTCGAGGACGTGCGCCAGAACATCGGGCTGGTGGATGTGGCGCGGTCCAACGTGCGGGTGATTTCCGAACAGCTGCGCGCCGCGCGCGACCGGTTCGAGGTGGGCGAGGTGACGCGCACCGACGTCAGCCAGGCGGAAGCGCGGCTGGCCGCCGCCCGCAGCCAGCTGGCCGCGTCGACCGGGTCGCTGGCGCAGTCGCGCCAGGCCTATCTGCGCGCGGTGGGCGAGCTGCCCGACGATCTGCAGACGCCGCCGCCGCTGCCCGACCTGCCCGACAGCGAGGCCGGGGCGCTGGCGCTGGCCGAAGCGCAGCATCCCTCCCTGCAGAGCGCGCGGTTCCAGGCGCGCCAGGCGGAGTTCAACGTCAAGCAGGCCATCGGCGCGCGCTTGCCTCAGGTCGATCTGGAAGGCGACGTGGGCTACACCAACAACGACGTGTTCATCGACGGCGGCGGGTCCACGGGCGAAAGCAACTTCGCCGCGGTCGGCGTGCGCGGCACGGTGCCGATCTGGACCGGCGGGCGCATCCCGTCCGAGGTGCGCGAGGCGCAGGCGCGCCTGGCGCAGTCCAAGGCCGTGGTGCACGACGTGGCCCGCCAGATCCGCCAGGCGGTCAGCAACGCCTGGTCGGGGCTGGAAGTGGCGCGCACCTCCATCACCGCCGCGCGCCAGCAGATCCGCGCCGCCACGATCGCCTTCGACGGCGTGCGCGAGGAGGCGACGCTGGGCGCGCGCACCACGCTGGACGTGCTTGATGCGGATCAGGAGCTGCAGCAGGCGCGCGCGGACCTCATCGTCGCGTTGCGCGACGAGTATGTGGCGGGCTATTCCCTGCTGTCGGCGGTCGGGAACCTGACCGTGACGCATCTGGGCCTGGCGGTGGACTCTTATGATCCGGACGACTACCGCCTGAGAACCGTGGATGATCGCTACGATTATCCGCGCGACGAAAGCACGGAGTGGACGACGCGCTGGCGCCCCTGAGGCCGCTGCTCGCCGGCCGCGCCGCCGGTTGAGGAGGGTCGGAGACCCATGAGCAACGAAGGCCAAGGCCGGACCCCGCCGGCCGAGCCGGCCAAGGACGGGCCCGAAGACGTGCTCGCCTCGATCCGGCGCGTGGCGGAGGAGGAGCAGAAGGCCGCGGCGTCCGCGTCGGCGCGCTCCGCTCCCGCGGCGGAGGCTTCGGCGAGCGCTCGGGCCGGGGCTCAGGGGGCGGGCGCCGCGGCCGCCGGCCCGTCTTCCGCCGCC
>JBCBYE010000772.1:0-2015 GCA_039816075.1 Pseudomonadota bacterium
ACCGAAACCTCGGCCCCGTAGAGATCGCCGTCGAAGTCGAAGACGTAGGTTTCGAGGTTGGGGGCGTTCACGCCGTGCGGTTCGAGGTTCTGACCGGACCCCATGCGGGCGTCTACGGCGGCGCCGCCTCGCTGGGCGTGCGGCCGACCTTCGGCGTGAACGCCCCCAACCTCGAAACCTACGTCTTCGACTTCGACGGCGATCTCTACGGGGCCGAGGTTTCGGTCGCGCTGGTCAGCTTCCTGCGCGGCGAGGAGCGCTTCGACGATCTCGACGCGCTCATCGACCAGATGAAGGCCGACTGCGACCTGGCGCGGGAACGGCTGGCGGCGGTCGACGCCGTCTGAGCGCCGCGGGGCCGCCGCGCCCGCCCCCTCCCCGACCGCCGCGCCCGGACCCGCCCCAGGAGGCCCCGGATCACGTCCGGGGCGAGACGGCGCCCGACCCGACGGCCCGGACGACCTCCACGCGCCCGGCGCGCCGGACGCCTGCCCGAGCGAGGGCCTGAAGCGAACGACCCGCCGCCCGCCGAAGGCGGCGGCGCCCCGAACCCCGAACCGAACCCCGCCCCCGACCCCGGATCGGACCTCGGCCCCATGAGTCCTCCGTCGACGCCGCGAAGAGGCGCCGCGCGCCGGCGGCTTGACGCCCGGCCGACGCGCACGACCTCTCAAGGCGACGCCTCCTTCGGAAGGATCCCGCCCATGGCCGACATCGCCGCGCCCGCCCCCCGCGCCCTGCCGCTGCTGCGCGAACGCCGCTTCTGGCCGCTGTTCTGGACGCAGTTCCTCGGGGCGCTGAACGACCACGTCTTCAAGAACGCCTTCATGGCGATCCTCACCTACCGGTTGGCGGACGAGCTGGGGCTGAACCTCGACTTTCACGTCCTCTTCGCCGGCGCCCTCTACATCCTGCCCTTCGCGCTGATCGCCGGCACGGCCGGGCAGATCGCCGACGGCATGGACAAGGCCGTGATGATGCGCCGGGCGAAGGCGGCGGAGATCGCGCTCATGGCCCTCGCCGGTCTCGCCTTCTGGGCGCAGAGCCTCGCGGGGCTCTACGCCCTGCTGTTTCTGATGGGCGCGCAGTCGGCGGTCTTCGCGCCGATCAAATACGCCGTCCTGCCCAGCTATCTCGACCGGGCGGAGCTGATGGCCGGCGCGGGCCTGGTGCAGTCCGCCACCTTCTTCGCCATCATCATCGGGCAGATCCTGGGCATCAAGGTCGCGCTGATGGAGGGCGGCGTGGCCGTGGTCTGCGCCGCCGTGCTGATCCTGGCCGTGCTCGGCTGGGCGGCCAGCCTTTACGCCCCGGCCCTGCCGCCCAAGGGGGCGCCGCCCAAGCCCGACTGGACCTTCGTGCGCGCCGTCGTGCAGGTGGTGGGCCAGTGCCGCAGGCGGCCGGATCCGTTCTTCGCCGTGCTCGCCATCATGTGGTTCTGGTTCGCCGGCGCCACGTTCCTGACGCTGATCCTGCCCATCGCCAAGGGCACGCTGCATGCGTCCGAGGACGCGGCCCTCGCGCTGCTGTTCGCCTTCGTGGCCGGCCTCGCCGCGGGCGCGGCGCTGACCGGCGTCGTCACGCGCGGGCGCATCGACCTGTCGATCCCGCCCTGGGGGGCGCTGGGCATCGCGGCGGGGGGCGTGCTGTTCTGGCTCGCCGCCTCGGGCTACGGCGCCGGGCTCGACCGCGCCGGGCCGCTGCTGACCGTCGGCGCCTTTCTCGCCCGGCCCGACGCCTGGGGGGTGATGGCCGCCGCCGCCGTCATGGCGGCCTCCGCTGGGCTCTACGTGGCGCCGCTGAACGCCCTCTACGCCGCCGCCGCGCCGGAGGAGGAGCGGGGCCGCTTCGTCGCCTGCTCCAACATCCTCGACGCGGGCGCGATGGTCTTTTCCAGCCTCTTCGCCATGGCGCTGCTCTCGGCCGGGCTGAGCCGCGAGGCGGTCTTCGCCGTGGTCGGCCTGACCGGGCTGGGCGCGGCCTGGGCGCTGTGGCGGCGGCATCGCCGCGCGCCG
>JBCBYE010000204.1:0-7050 GCA_039816075.1 Pseudomonadota bacterium
CGGTCGCCTCGGGCGTCTCGCGCTCTGGCACGAACGCCTCGGGCAGGGGGCCGGCGCTTTCCCGCGGGGCCAGGGCCAGAAACGCCGCCAGCCCGGCGATGAGGATCAGAACGCCCCGGCCGATCCGTCGCAGCATCGCCGCTCTCCCGCCTGCGTCAGAGGAAGCCGTCGCGCGCCAGCGCGTCGGCCAGCGCGTCGAGCGACGCGCGCACCCGCCGCGCCAGCTCGTCCAGTTCCTCGGCCGAGATCACGTAGGGCGGCGACAGGATCATTCCGTCGCCGACGGCGCGCATCACCAGGCCGTTCCGCACGCACAGATCGCGGCAGCGCGCGCCGGCCCCGGCGGCCGCGGGGAACCGCTCGCCCGTGGTCTTGTCCTTTACGATCTCCAGCGCGCCCAGGAACCCCTGGGTGCGCGCCTCGCCGATCAGCGGGTGCGCGCCCAGATCGGCCCACAGGCGCGCCAGCTGCGGCGCAAGCGCGTCGCGCACCCGCTCCACCAGCTTCTCCTCCTGCAGGATGCGCAGGCTGGCCATGCCGGCGGCGCAGGCGGCCGGATGCCCCGAATAGGTGTAGCCGTGATAGAACTCGCCCGCATGCTCCATCACCGGGCCCGCCACGCGGTCCGAGATGAAGACGCCGCCCATGGGCTGATAGCCCGAGGTCAGGCCCTTGGCGATCGGCATCAGGTCCGGCTCGATCCCGTAGGTGTCGGAGCCCCACCAGCGTCCGGTGCGCCCGAAGCCGCAGATCACCTCGTCGGCGATCAGCAGCACGTCGTGCTCGCGGCAGATGCGCTGGATCTCGGGCCAGTAGGTCTCGGGCGGGATGATCACCCCGCCGGCGCCCTGGATCGGCTCGGCGATGAAGGCGCAGACGTTGTCGGCGCCCAGCTCTTCGATCTTCCGCTCCAGCTGCCGGGCGCGTTCCAGGCCGAATTCGGCCGGGTCCATGTCCCGCCCCTCGCCGAACCAGTAGGGCTGGTCGATATGGTGGATGCCCTCGAAGGGCAGGCCCGACTGCGCGTGCATCCCCCCCATGCCGCCGAGGCTGGCGGCAACGGCGGTGGAGCCGTGATAGCCGTTCTGCCGCCCGATGAAGATTTTCTTGGAGGGCTTGCCGACGCAATCCCAATAGACCCGCGCCAGCCGGAACACCGTGTCGTTGGATTCAGAGCCGCTGTTGGTGAAGAACACCCGGTTCATGTGCGCCGGCGCGACGGCGGTCAGCATCTCGCTGAACTCGGCCGCCGGCGGATGGGTGCACTGGAAGAAGGTGTTGTAGTAGGGCAGCTCGCGCATCTGCCGCGCCACCGCCTCCACGATTTCTTCGCGGCCGTAGCCGACGTTGACGCACCACAGCCCCGCCATCCCGTCGATGATCTCGTTCCCGTCGCTGTCGGTCAGCCAGACGCCCTTGGCCTTCGTGATCACGCGGCTGCCCTTGGCGTTCAGCGACTTCATCTCGCTGAAGGGATGCCAATGATGGGCGGCGTCCATGGCCTGGTAGTCGGCGGTGGAGCGGAGGTTGGTCTGAAGGTTCATCGAAGAGCTCCGGCAGGAGGGGCGAGCGTGTCGACCATGACGAGGAGGAGCATGGCGCATGCGGCCAGTACGGACGCCCCCCTTGTGCGGTTGCTCGAAACGTCGCGGAAAACAGGCAAGAGGCGGCAGGTCTTCGCGCCCTTCGGCGGATCGCTCCAGCAGCGGTCCCAGTCGACGATGCCGAACCGCATCGCCCCGGGCGCCAGCACCAGGGTCGGACAGAAGATCACGCCCGCAAGGACCGCATGGGTTTCGCTGCTCACGCCGCGTCCAACCCTTCGCTGATCAGCAGCGTGAGCCCCTGACGCACGTCCTCCCGGATCGCGAGCCTGAGCCCCGCCTCGTCCCCCGCCGCCAGCGCGGAGATCGCCTTGCGGTGATAGTCGGCCACCCGCCCCATCCCGATCCGCGCGTAAAGCGCGCGCATCGAGGGGCCGGTCTGCAGCCACACCGTCTCCGCCAGCGCCAGCATCGCCGGGGCGTGGGCGCGCAGGTAGAGGGTGCGGTGGAACTCGAGATTGCCGCGCACATAGGCCGCCGCGTCGCCGCCGCGCAGGTGACGGTCGATCTCCGCATCCATGCGGCGCAGACGGTCGATCAGGCTGAGGTGCGCACGGGGCAGCGCGCGCGCCGCCAGCTCCGGCTCCAGCAGGGCGCGGATGCTCGCCAGCTCCTCGATCCGCTGGGGCGTCAGCACGGGGGCCGACACGCGGCCCGACCCGCTGATCGCCAGCGCGCCCTCCGCCGCCAGCCGCCGCACGGCCTCGCGCGCGGGGGTCATCGACAGCCCCAGTTCGCCCGCCACGCCGCGCAGGGTCAGCGCCTCGCCCGGCGCCATTTCACCTTGCAGGATACGCCGACGCAGCACCTTGTAGACGCGTTCATGCGCCGGGCCGGCCGCGCCGTCCTCGGTCATCGCGCGCCCTTGCGCGCCGCTGCGATCCGGGCCATCCATGCGCTCAGCTTGTGATCACAAACGCCGGATGTCAACGGAGCGTCGCCCCATGTCCGAAGCCGAACGTCCCGACCCCCACCGAAAAGACCACGCCTTCCTCGCCGACGGCCCCCATGCCGTCACTCATGACGAGCAGATCTTTTCCGGCGCCCTCTCGTTCTGCCGGCGCAAATATGCGCGCGACCTCGACGGCGTGGACGTGGCGGTGGTGGGCGTGCCCTACGATCAGGCGACCTCCGGCCGGCCCGGCGCCCGCTTCGGCCCGCGCGCGATCCGCGAGGCGTCGAGCAATCTCAGCTGGTGCCGCGCCTGGCCCTCGCCCTTCGATCCGTTCGAGGCGATGGCGGTGGTCGATTGGGGCGACGTGCACATCAAGCACTACGACAACGCCTCCACCCCCTTCGCGATCCAGTCGGCCATGGCGACGATCCTGGCGGCGGGCGCGACGCCGCTGATGCTGGGCGGCGACCACTACTGCTCGCTGCCCGTCATGCGCGCCCATGCCGAAAAGCTGGGCCGCCCCCTGGCGCTGGTGCAGTTCGACAGCCATTCCGACACCGCCCAGGCGGCGCCGCAGGACATCGACCACGGCACCATGTTCACCCAAGGGGTGGAGGGCGGCGTGATCGACCCGGATCGGTCCATCCAGGTGGGCATCCGCACGACCTATGCGGACCACAAGGGGTTCGAGGTCTACGATGCCGCCAAGGTGCACGAGACCGGCGTCGCCGCGACGGCGCAGGCGATCCGCGACCGCGTGGGCGACGCGCCGGTCTACCTGACCTTCGACATCGATGGGCTCGACCCCGCCTTCGCGCCGGGCACGGGCACGCCGGTGATCGGAGGGCTCGCCACCTGGCAGGCGCTGGCCATCCTGCGCGGCCTCGCCGGCATCGACCTGCGCGGCATGGACGTGGTGGAGGTGGCGCCCGCCTACGACGTCGGCCAGATCACCGCGCTGGCGGGGGCGACGCTGGCCCTGCAGCTCCTCTGCCTGCACGCCCAGCGCTCCGGCGGGCCGGCGGCCGCCTGAACGGCGCGCATCCGGGCGCAGGGGCCTGAGCGGAGCGCAAGCAGCCCTGCGCTCGCGCAGCGAGCGCGCGCGGGCCTCCGCCCGCGCCGGCGGAGCGCAGCTCCGCCGAGGGCTGCGGCCGGCCGGGCGCCCCGGTCGTTCCCGTCGCCCCGCCTGCAACCGTCTCCCCGGCCCGGCCGCAGCGGGCGGCGGGCGGCGCGGGCTCTCGACGCGCCCCGTCCCGCGCGCTACCACCCCGCCATGGCCGAGAAAAAACCCCTCTCCCCGTTCCTCAAGATCGCCCTCGAAGTCGGGCCGATCGCGGTGTTCTTCATCACCTACACGCGGACGGAGATCTTCACGGCCACGGCCGTCTTCATCCCTACCATCCTGGTCGCGCTGGGCCTGTCCTGGGCGTTGACCCGCAGCCTGCCCAAGATGGCGCTGGTCACCGCCTTCATGGTCATCGTCTTCGGCGGCCTGACGCTGTGGCTGCAGGATGCGACCTTCATCAAGATGAAGCCGACCATCGTGAACCTGATCTTCGCCGGCGCCCTGGCCTTCGGCCTGATGCGCGGCCGCTCCTACCTCAAGGACGTGATGGACGGCGCGCTGCCGCTGACCGACGAGGGCTGGCGCCTGTTCACGATCCGCTGGGCGATCTTCTTCGTCTTCCTCGCGGTCCTGAACGAGGCCGTCTGGCGCACCCAGACCGAGAGCTTCTGGGTCAGCTTCAAGACCTTCGCCAACCCGGTCCTCACCTTCGGCTTCATCATGAGCCAGATGGGCCTGATCAAGCGCCACTCCACCGAGGAGGAGGAGCAGGGCTGAGCGCGGCGCCGCCCCGGCTCAATCGGGGATGAAGTCCACCTGACCGGCGCTGAAATCGTCCAGCGACCACCCCTCCAGCAGCACGAACTGACGGTTCGAGATGTCGAGCCGCACGCCTTTGGAGGTGTCGGTCGCGATCTCCTCCAACAGCTCGAACGGCGTGCCGCCCACATCGGGCAGCAGCAGCGAGTCCTGCCGGCCGAAATCCGTGACCAGCGTTCGGCCGAGGCCCCCGCGCGGGTCGATGGCCAGCGTGTCGGCGCCGGCGCCCAGCTGGATCGCGTCGACGCCCTTGGAGGTGGAGACAACGTCGTCGCCGGAGCCGCCGAAGATCAGATCGTCGCCCTTGCCGCCCAGCATCGCATCGCCGCCGGCGCCGCCGAACAGTACGTCGTCGCCGGCGCCGCCGCGCAGCACGTCCTCGCCCTTGCCGCCGAACAGTCGATCGTCCGCGCCGTCGCCGTCCAGGGTGTCCTCGCCCTTGCCGCCCTCGATCCGGTCGCGGCCGCCGCCGCCGCGCGCGATGTCGTCGCCCGCGCCGCCGAAGAGCTTGTCGTTCCCGGCGCCGCCGAAAAGGCGGTCGCTTTCCCCCTCGCCCTTGAGCGTGTCGCCGCCGCCGTCGCCGAAGATGCGGTCGCCCCCGCCGCCGCCCGAGGCCTTGTCGGCGCCCGAGCCGCCGCGGATCAGGTCGGCGCCCGTCTGCTGGCTGCGCGTGCCGGGGACCGCGTCGCCGAAGAGCTCGTCGCGCCCCGCGCCGCCGTAGAGCTTGTCGCGCCCGCCGTTGCCGCCGATGAAGTCGTTGCCCTTCTCGCCGCGCAGGCGGTCGCCGCCGACGCCGCCGACGAGCTGATCGTTCCCCACGCCGCCGTCGACGACCGAGCGGCCCAGCGTCGCGCCCACGAACTGATCCGCGCCCGCGCCGAGGTCCATTATCACCGTCTGGGCGGACGGCGACGGCGCGACGGTCACGGTCTCGCGCCCCGCGAAGAACGCCTCGTTCGACAGGGCGGTCAGCTGGTTCGCCGCCAGCGCCCCGCCGCCCGGGAAGGTCAGCACCGCGACGAGGCCCAGATCGCCGTTGGCCACGGTGATGGTCTGCGCCGGCGTGCCGGCGGCGGCGTTCAGCCACTCCTGCGTGACCACGTCCAGGTTGTCGGGGTCGGGCGGCGGGGGAAAGCCGGGGCCGAAGGCGGACAGCGACGAATTGCCGAGCGTCCGAATGTAGGTGCCCAAGCCGTTGAGGCCCGGCCCGCCGGATTCGACGCCGCCGGCCAAGGGCGTGAAGATCGGCGGGCCGGCCTGGGTGAAATCGATGCGGTCGCCGTCTTCGCCGCTCAGCGTGATCGCCAAATCCCTCATGCGTTCCCCCTCCGCCGGCGCGCGCCGCGGTTCATTCGAAATCCGACGGCAGCGCGATGTCGGAGGCGTCGAGGTCCTGCACCCGCACCCCCTTCAGCACCACCTTGCCGCGCGGCCCGTCGATCACCGTGCCGCCGCCGCCCGAACGGGCGAATTCCAGCAGGAACAGCTCGGCGCTTTGCGCCGCGCCGCGGCCGGGGTCGAGCACGTCGCCCCGCCCGAAATCGTGGATCACGCCGCCGCCGCCCGAGATGTCGAAGCGGTCGCCTGCGCCTCCGCCCCAGGCGTCGTCGCGGCCCTTGCCGAAGAGGATCACGTCGCGCCCGCCGCCGCCGTAGACGTCGTCGCGCCCGCGTCCCGCGTCCAGCCGGTCGTTGCCCGCGTCGCCGTTCAGCTCGTCGCGGCCTCTGCCGCCCCAAAGGCGGTCCTTGGCGCCGCCGCCGTTCAGCTCGTCGCGCCCCGATCCGCCCCAGAGACGGTCGGCCCCGCCGTCGCCGTTAAGCTCGTCGTTCCCGCCGTCGCCCAGCAGCTGGTCGCCCTTGCCGCCGCCGTTGAGCTCGTCGTCGCCCTCGCCGCCCCAGAGGCGGTCCGACCCGGCCGAACCCGGTCCCGGCCCGCGGCCCGAGGGGTCGCCGTTCAGCTCGTCGTCGCCCTTGCCGCCCCACAGCGCATCGGCCCCGCCGCCGCCGTTCAGCTCGTCCGGGCCGTCCTCGCCATGCAGCGCGTCCTTGCCGAGCCCGCCGAAGAGCGAATCCAGCGACTTGCCGCCGAAGAACAGGTCGTCGCCGAAGCCGCCGATCACCTCGTCGATGCCGGTCCCCGCGTTCAGCGTCACGCCCTGGCCGGTCGGGTCGGTGATCAGGATGTCCTGGTTTCCGTTGAAGACCGAGGCGTTGGAGCGGTTCAGCCAGGACGAAATCGATTGCGGGACGAGAAACGTCCACTGGATCGACACGGACTCGGAAGGGTAGGCGTAGATGAACTCCTCGGCCGGCGATCCGGCCGCGAGGGTCAGCCATTGGTCGTCGATGTCCCCCGGCCTTTCGGGATCAGGTCCCGGCGGCAGAAAGACCGAGAAGAAGCCGATGCTTCGCCCGCCGGGCCCATCGAAGTCCGCGGCCCCGCGGCCGCCGCCGATGGGCGGCACGCCGTCGTTCGCGACGCCGCTGAAGAGGAACAGCGGCTGCACGAGCGCGGTCAGATCGACCGGACCGCCCAGCGCCGTTATCGTGACTTGATCCAAGCCGGCCCCCGCTTCGCCCCCAACGCCCCCCGACGCGGTACGACCATGACGCGGAACGGCCGGCGATACAACGACTTGGCGGCGTCCGTCTCAGCCCCCGCGCTGC
>JBCBYE010000184.1:0-7455 GCA_039816075.1 Pseudomonadota bacterium
GAGACCTGGCCAGCCGCGCTCCGCGCGGCCGCGTCACGAGGGGGCTCGATGCCCCCGAGGGGCGCACGCCTGGGAGGGACGCGCCGCGCTCACCCCTCCGGCGCGAGGCCGCGCCTGAACAGATCCTCCAGGAACCGCGCGGCGTCGTCCACGTGGCCGTCGCCCTCGACGCCCAGCACCAGGCGCACCTGCACGTCGAAATCGGCGTAGTGCTGCGTCGTCGCCCAGATCGCGAAGATCAGGTGGTGGGGGTCGGCCCGCCGCATGCGGCCGGCCGCCATCCAGCCGCGGATCACCTGCGCCTTTTCGTCCACCAGGGCGCGCAGCGCGCCGCCCAGCGCCTCGCCGATGCGGGGGGCGCCGTTCATGACCTCGGCCGCGAAGAGCCGGCTTTCGCGGGGCCGCGCGCGGGCCATGTCGAGCTTGCGGCGCAGGTAGGCGCGGATCTCGGCCTGCGCGTCGCCGTCGGGCGAGAGGGCGCGCAGGGGCTCCAGCCAGTCGTCGAGCAGCGATTCCAGCAGCGCGGCGTGCACGTCCTCCTTGCGGCGAAAATAGTAGAGCAGGTTGGGCTTGGACATGCCGGCGCGCGCGGCGATCTCGTCCAGCGTCGCGCCGCGGAAGCCTTCGAGCGAGAAGACGTCGAGCGCGGCGTCGAGGATGCGCGCCTCGTTTTCGCGCTGGATGCGGGTGCGGCGGCGGGTGCGCGCGGCGCGGGGCGCCGGGGCCTCGAGGTCAGGGGGACGATCGTGCTGTCGTTCCATGGCGCCGCACGTCCTTTCCGCGCGCTGGATCGGCGGGCGCGGCCGAACGGGGATTGACCGCGCCGCCGCCCGGCGCCAGCGTCAGTTTCGACCAGCCGATCAACGCCCGCAAGCGTCCGGCGAGGCCCTTTTCTTTCGCCGCGCCGCCGGCGATACCGCACCGCGCCGCGCCGCCGGCGATACCGCACCGCGCCGCAACGGCGGCGATACCGCACCGCGCCGCAACGGCGGCGATACCGCAACGCGCCGCACCGACGGCGCATCCGTCCGCGCCGCACCGACGGCGTATTCGCAACGCGCCGCGCCGGCGGCCACCCCGGCGCCCGCCGCATCGTCGCGGGAGCCGCCAAGGCGCCGCGCCGGCGGCGGACGCCCAGCCCGTCAGGAGCCTGCCCGATGCTCGACCGCAATCCCAACGATCTGCGCGCCTTCTGGATGCCGTTCACGGCGAACCGTCAGTTCAAGAAGGCGCCGCGCATGCTCGTGGCCGCCGAGGGCATGCACTACACCGCCGCCGACGGGCGCAAGATCCTCGACGGGTCGGCCGGGCTGTGGTGCGTGAACGCCGGCCATGCGCGGCCGAAGATCACCGCCGCCATCCAGCAGCAGGCGGCCGAGCTCGACTTCGCGCCGACGTTCCAGTTCGGCCATCCCAAGGTGTTCGAGCTGGCCAACCGCCTGACGGACCTGGCGCCCGAGCCGTTCACGCACGCGTTCTTCACCAATTCGGGCTCCGAATCCGTGGACAGCGCGCTGAAGATCGCGCTGGCCTACCAGCGCGGCATCGGCCAGGCGGGCCGCACGCGCCTGATCGGGCGCGAGCGCGGCTATCACGGCGTCGGCTTCGGCGGGATCTCCGTCGGGGGCATCGTCAACAACCGCAAGTTCTTCGGCACGCTGCTGACCGGCGTCGATCATCTGCGCGACACGCATCTGCCGGAAAACCGCATGACGCGCGGTCAGCCGGAGCATGGCGCCTTCCTGGCCGAGGATCTGGAGCGCATCGCCAAGCTGCACGCTCCGTCGACCAGCGCCGCCTGCCTCGTGGAGCCCATGGCCGGCTCCACCGGCGTTCTGCTGCCGCCCAAGGGCTACCTCAAGCGCCTGCGCGAGATCTGCGACCAGCACGGCATCCTGCTGATCTTCGACGAGGTCATCACCGGCTTCGGCCGCCTGGGCAGCCCCTTCGCCGCCGAGCATTTCGACGTGATGCCGGACATGATCGTCTGCGCCAAGGGCCTGACCAACGGCGTGATCCCCATGGGCGCCGTCCTGGTGCGCGAGGAGATCCACGATGCCTTCATGCACGGGTCGGAGCATCTGATCGAGCTCTTCCACGGCTACACCTACAGCGGCAACCCGATGGCCGCGGCGACGGCGCTGGCGACGCTGGAGACCTATCGCGAAGAGGGGCTGCTGACCCGCGTGCGCGAGATCGAGCCCTATTGGGAGGAGGCCGCGCATGCGCTGGCCGACCTGCCGGGCGTGGTCGACATCCGTAACCTGGGCCTGGTGGCGGCGGTGGAGCTGGAGCCGACCCCGGGCCAGCCGGGCAAACGCGGCTTCGACACCATGGTCGCGGCGTTCGAACGGGGCCTCATGACCCGCGTGACCGGCGACATCCTGGTGCTGTCGCCGCCGCTGATCGTCGAGCACGACCATATCGACGAGATGTTCGGCGTGCTGGGCGACGCGATCAAGGCCACCGCCTGAGCGCCGAGCAGGCACGTCGGACCCGGGGGGCCATGTCCGCGCCAGCCGTCACGTTCGTGATCCCGATCCGCCATCCCGACGGGGTGGCGGACAGGGATGAGCAACGCCGCACGCTGGCGCAGACCGTGGCGTCGGTCTGCGCGCAGCGGGGCCGGTCATGGCGGCTGCGCATCGCCTGCAACCGGGGCCAGACGCTGCCGCCCCTGCCGCGGGGCGTGGAGGTGGTTGAGCTGGACCTGCCCTCCAACGCCGAGGCGCTGTCCCGGGCGGAGACGCGCGAGGCGATGCTGGATGTGTTCAAGCGCGACAAGGCGCGGCGCGTCCTGGCGGCGCTGGGCGATCTGGGGCCCCGCGACCGGTTCATGATCGTGGACGACGACGACCTTGTGTCGTGCCGGCTCGCCCGATTTTTCGAGCGGGCCGATCCGGCGCAGGCCTTCCATGTCGATGCCGGCTGGTCGTGGATCGAGGGGCATCCGGCGCTGCGCCGCCTCGACGATTTCCACCGGTGCTGCGGCACCAGCCTGGCGGCGCCCTGGGGCCATTGGCGCGCCTTCCAAGCGCCGCAGGACGACGCGGCGCTGTGCGAGCTGGGTTGCCACTGGACCCTTTTCGATCGGCTGGCGGGCACGGCGCAGGCGTTTCGCGCCCTGCCGTTCCGCGCCGCGGTCTATCGGCTGGGCCATGCCAATTCCATGGAGGGGCTGATGGCCCGTTTCGGCGAAAGCCGCGCCTTCATGCGCCGGCGCATCGTGCCGGGCGGCCGTCGTCTGACCCGCCTGCGCCGGAGGCTGGACCATTATTCGCAGTTCCGGCCGATCTTTCCCCTGCTGCGGCGGGAATTCTTCGGCGCCGGGGCGCTGCGCAGGGGGGCGGCATGAGCGCGCCCGCCGTCACCTTCGTGATCCCCATCCGCCATCCGGCCGGCGTCAAGGACCCCGCGCTGCAGCGCGCGGTTCTTGCGCAGACCTTGCGGTCCATCGCGGCGCAGTCGAGCCGCGACTGGCGCCTGCGCATCGTCTGCAATCCCGAGCAGGTACTGCCCGAGCTGCCGGCGCGGACCGAGCGGGTGCATGTGGACCTGCCGCCCAACCGGGCGATGGAGGTCGCGACGGACCGGACGGAGATGGTCGACGCGCTGAACTTCGACAAGGGCTCCCGCGTGCTGGCGGGGGTGCGGGACCTGGATCCCGGCGACCGCTTCATGGTCGTCGACGACGACGATTTCATCTCTCGCCGCCTGACGGCCTGGCTGGCGGCGCAGGACCCGGCGCGGGGGTTCTACGTGGAGAAGGGCTGGTCCTGGGTGCCCGGCAAGCCGGCGCTGCGCAAGCTGGACGCGTTTCATCGCTGCTGCGGGTCGTGCCTGAGCGCGCCCTTCGGCTTGTGGCGCGCCTCGCGCGAGCCCGACGACCCGGACGCGATCCGCGAGATCGGCTGCCACTGGATCCTGCCGGACCGGGTGGCGGGCACGGCCGAGGCGCTCGCCCCCGTGCCGTTCCGCGCCGCGGTCTACCGCATGGCCAATGTCAATTCGATGGAACGGCATTTCGAGCGCGTGGGCGACAGCCGCGCCTTCATGCGCAAGGCGCGGCAGACGCGGGGGCGGCTGACCACCAAGCTGCGCAACGCCGTCCGCCACTACGCCGAGTTCCGCCCCGCCGATCCCCTCGCCTGCCGCGAATTCTTCGGCGGTCTGCTGCCGCCCCCGGCGATCCGCGCCGACTGACCCCTGACCTGCTCTGGAGCCGCCCATGACCGCGCCCGCCCTCGCCTCCAACCTCGCGATCAACTCCGACCGGCTGTGGGAGTCGATCCACGAGATCGCCAAGATCGGGCCGGGCGTGCGCGGCGGCTCCAACCGGCAGACCCTGACCGACGAGGACGCCGAGGGCAGGGCGCTGTTCCAGAGCTGGTGCGAGGCGGCGGGGCTGACCATGGGCGTCGACCGCATGGGCACGATGTTCATGCGGCGCGAGGGCGAGGATCCGGAGGCGGCGCCGGTCTACATGGGCTCCCACCTCGACACGCAGCCCACGGGCGGACGCTATGACGGCGTGCTGGGCGTGCTGGGCGGGCTGGAGGTGATCCGCACGCTCAACGATCTGGGGATCAAGACCCGGCATCCCATCGTGCTGGTGAATTTTTCCAATGAGGAAGGGACGCGCTTCGCGCCGCCGATGCTCGCCTCGGGCGTCTTCGCCGGGGTGCACACGCTCGACTGGGCCTATGCGCGCGAGGATGCGGAGGGCAAGCATTACGGCGACGAGCTTCGGCGCATCGGCTGGGTCGGGGATGAGGAGGTCGGCGCCCGCGCCATTCACGCCTTCTTCGAGCTGCATATCGAGCAGGGCCCGATCCTGGAGGCGGAGGGCAAGCAGGTGGGCGTGGTGACCCATGGCCAGGGCCTGAACTGGCTGCAGGTGACCCTGACGGGGCGGGAGAGCCACACGGGATCCACGCCGATGCCCATGCGCGTGAACGCGGGGCTGGGCATGGCCCGGATCACCGAAGCGGTGCACGAGATCGCCATGGCGCACCAGCCGGAGGCCGTGGGCGCGGTGGGGCATGTGGAGGTCTATCCGAACTCGCGCAACATCATTCCCGGCCGCACGGTGTTCACGGTCGATTTCCGCTCCCCCAGCTTCGACGCTCAGTCGGAGATGGAGGCGCGCCTGCGGCAGGAGGCGGCCGGGATCGCGGCGGATCTGGGCCTGGGGATCGAGATCGAGAAGGTCGGCCATTTCGACCCGGTGACCTTCGACGCGGGCTGCGTCGCGGCTGTGCGCCGGGCGGTGGAGCGGCATGGCTATTCCTCGCGCGATCTGATCTCGGGCGCCGGGCATGACGCGTGCTGGATCAACCGCGTGGCGCCGACGGCGATGATCATGACGCCCTGCGTGGACGGGCTGAGCCACAACGAGGACGAGGAGATCACGCAGGAATGGGCCGCCATCGGGACCAACGTGCTGCTGGATGCGGTGGTGGAGACGGCGGAGGTGGTGGGGTAGGCGCGATGCTGGACGGTCTTCCCGCCCTCGCCCCCAGGCGCCGTCTCGCCCCGGACTTGATCCGGGGCCTCCTTCGGTGGAGCCTTCCCGATGATGGCGGCTTTCACCTACATCCTCGCGAGCGCCTCCACGAACGCGCTCTATATCGGCGCGACGGTCGATCTGCGGACGCGTCTGGCGCAGCACCGGGCGGGCGTCGCCGGCGCGCATACGACGCGCTACCGCATTCACCGCCTTGTCTGGTTCGAAACCCACGACGGCATCCGCGAGGCGCGGGAGCGCGAATGGCGCCTCAAGCGCTGGCGGCGCGCCTGGAAAGAAGCGCTGATCGACGAGACCAACCCGACCTGGCGCGATCTTGCCATGGAGGTTCCGCTTTGACTCGGCGCAAGGAGGCCCCGGATCAAGCCCGGGGCGCCGCGTGGGGCTTGCGTTGCGCCTTCATGGGCGGCCGTCGTTGCGGGTGGCCGGCGAAGGAGGCCCCGGATCAAGTCCGGGGCGAGACGGCGCAAGACGGCGCCGGACGGGCGACCTCGGGGCGCGGATCATGACCGACTGCCTCCACGAAGACGCCCCCCATGGCGGCCTGACCTGCGGCTGCGTCGCCGATGGCGAGCCCATCCTCGCCGTCTTCCATTACCTCGACGGCGAACAAGCCTTCACCTGCGGCCTGCCGCATGACGCCGACCATCTCTGGCGCCCGCTCTGCCGCGCCTGCGCCGACGCCCTGCGCGCCGCGCAGCCGCCCCTGGCGCGGCTCGACCGCGGCTTCGCCGCCTGGCGCGAGCACGCGAACACCGACACCTGGCACATCGACCCCGTCCCCGAAGAGGAGCCCGCCCCATGAGCACCGTCATCAAGAACGGCACCATCGTCACCGCGGACCTCAGCTACGAGGCCGACATCCGCATCGAGGACGGCAGGATCGCCGAGATCGGGCCGAACCTGAGCGGCGACAAGGAACTTGACGCCACCGGCTGCTACGTCATGCCCGGCGGGATCGACCCGCACACGCATCTTGAGATGCCCTTCATGGGCACCTACTCCGCCGACGATTTCGACAGCGGCACCCGCGCGGCGCTGGCCGGCGGCACCACCATGGTGGTCGACTTCGCGCTGCCGAGCCCGGGGCAGGGCCTGCTCGACGCCATCCAGATGTGGGACAACAAGTCGACGCGCGCCAACTGCGATTTCTCGTTCCACATGGCCATCACCTGGTGGGGCGAGCAGGTGTTCGACGAGATGCAGGCCGTGGTGCAGCAGAAGGGCATCAACAGCTTCAAGCACTTCATGGCCTACAAGGGCGCGCTGATGGTGAACGACGACGAGATGTTCGCGTCGTTCCGCCGCTGCGCGGAGCTGGGCGCCCTGCCGCTGGTCCATGCGGAGAACGGCGACGTGGTCGCGGATCTTCAGGAAAAGCTGATGGCCGAGGGGAACGACGGCCCCGAGGGCCACGCCTATTCCCGCCCCCCGCAGGTGGAGGGCGAGGCGACCAACCGCGCCATCATGATCGCCGACATGGCGGGCGTGCCGCTCTACGTCGTGCATACCAGCTGCGAGGAGAGCCACGAAGCGATCCGGCGCGCGCGCCAGTCCGGCAAACGCGTCTATGGCGAGCCGCTGATCCAGCACCTGACGCTGGACGAGTCCGAGTATTTCGACAAGGACTGGGATCACTCCGCGCGCCGGGTGATGTCGCCGCCGTTCCGGAACAAGCAGCATCAGGATTCCTTATGGGCCGGGCTGGCGGCGGGGTCGTTGCAGGTGGTCGCCACCGACCACTGCGCGTTCACGACCGAACAGAAACGCTACGGCGTCGGCGATTTCCGGCTGATCCCCAACGGGACCGGGGGGCTGGAGGACCGGATGCCGATGCTCTGGACCTACGGCGTGGCGACCGGGCGGCTGACGCCCAACGAGTTCGTGGCGGTGACCTCGACCAACATCGCCAAGATCCTGAACGTCTA
>JBCBYE010000274.1:0-6092 GCA_039816075.1 Pseudomonadota bacterium
CCCCGGGATTGGAGGTGAGCCACAGCGCCTGGCGCCGCAGCGTGTCGCGCGCCGTCTCGTCCAGCCGGGCGGAGGAGAAGTCGAACGTCACCGTGCCCGGCGCGTTGCGGCGGAAATCCGACAGCAGCCGCACCACCTGCGCGCGGGAATTCACCCGCCCGGTCTGCATGGCGATGTTGTTTTCGACCGAGGCGCCGACCAGCGCCTGGCTCGGCGCCTCGCCCATCGGCCGCCAGCTGCAGCCCGCCAGAACGGCGACGGAGGTAAGCAGCGCCAGGGCGCGCACGGGCGCCGCGTCAGTCCAGGACATAACCGAAAGCTCCCTCGAAATCGCGCCCGGCGGCCGAGCGCAGGCCCGCATCCTCGGCGATCTCCACGCGGCCCAGCAGGAACAGCTCCCGCTCGTTGGGCAGCTTCAGCCGGCGCGTGGGCAGATCGAACGCCGCCTCGGACGCCGGCGTCACCAAAAAGGCCGTGACCAGGATCACCAGCTCCGTCTGGTTGCGCTGGAAATCGGCGGAGCGGAACAGAGTGCCCAGCACCGGCACGTCGCCGATCCAGGGCAGCTGCTGCGCATTGTCGGTGAAGGATTCCTGCAGCAGGCCCGCGATGGCGAAGCTCTGCCCGTCGCGCAGCTCGATCGTGGTGCGCGTGCGGCGCGTGGAGAAGCCGTTGTAGACGATGCCCTGGTTCTGGATGACGATGGAGTTGTCGATGCTCGAGTTCTCCGCCTCCATCTCCAGGTTGATGGTCTGCCCGTCCACCACCGTGGGCGTGAAGCCCAAAGAGATGCCGAAGGGCCGGTAATCCACCGACAGACCGCCGGCGTCGTCGTCGAATACGGGCACGGGATACTCGCCGCCGGCCAGAAAGCTCGCCGTGTCGCCCGACAGCGCGACGAGGTTCGGCTCGGCCAGGGTGCGCGCCGCGCCTTTGCTTTCCAGCGCGTCGATGGTGAGGTTGGCGATGACGCCGCCGGCCGAAAAGCCAAGGCGCAGCGCGCCTTCGGTCTCGTTGGCCACGGTGTATTCGCCGTCGAAGCCGCCCGGCACGACCCGGTCCACGCCGTTGTCGGCGGACAGGACGTCGCCGGTCGCCACCGCCGCGCCGAAATTGCCGGAGCCCAGGCCCAGGCCCCAGTTGAAGCCCAGCGCCTTGCTGGCGTTGCGCTGCACCTCGGCGAAGCGCACGCGCAGCAGCACCTGCTGCGTTCCGGCGACGGAAATCATGTTGGTGACGCGCCCCGGCGCGTAGCGCTCGGCCAGCTCCACGGCGCGCGCCAGCTTGTTGGTGCCGCTGACCGTGCCCGACAGCACGATGCCGTCGGCGGCGTTGCGCACCTCGATGCGCTCGCCGGGCAGGATCTCGGACAGGCGGGTCTTGAACTCGTTCAGATCGGGCTGCACGCGGACCGAGACGTTGGTCAGCAGCCGTCCGCCGGAGCCCAGCAGCGTCAGCGTCGTGCGCCCCGCCTGCTTGCCCAGCACGTAGACGGAACGGTTCGACAGCGCCGCGACGTCGGCGATGCCGGGATTGGCGACCGAGACCTCGGCGAAGGGTTCCGCGCTTTCCAGCACCACGGCGCGGTTGACCGAGACCATCACCTCGTTGGGCGAGGTCACGTCGACCACGCGGATCATCCGATCGCTCTGCGCCTGCGCCTCGCCGACCGGCGCGAACAGCGCCGCGAACGCGGCGAAGACGGCGGCGATTGTCCGGGTCTGCATCGCCCGCCTGCTCTGCCTCGCCATCGCGTCTTGCCTCCCGAAGTGAACACCTGACTTGAAGACTGTGCTCCAACTGACGTGAACCATTCCATTTTCTCTGAATTCTGACAATCATCCGTTTCCATCGCCCCACGTGAAAACCGCACGACGCCCGCCCCCTGTTGCCGATTGGCGACGGAGGGCGGGCGCCGCGCGCACGCTGGGGTTGCAGGGGGGGGCGGGTCGCGCGCCGCCCGCGAAAGGGCGGCGCCGACGCGGCGGCAGGTCAGTCGAGGGTGCGGATCTCCACCTCTCCGCCGCGGCGCACGCGCACGGTGGAGGGCTCGGGTTCCGGCTCCGGCTCCGGCTCGACCACCTCTTCGACGACGCCCAGCAGCTGGTTGCGCGTCATGGGGGCGAGCTCCGCCACCTCCTGACTGCCGAAGCCGCGCAGCGCGATGTTGAAGCTGCCGATGCGTCCGGCCAGCGTCAGCGCGTGCACCTGCTCGGGCGTCGCCTGAACGGTGACGGTCTTGGCGACCCGCGCCTCGATGCGGTCCGGGTCGGTGTCCTGGTCGACGGCGATGATCTCGAGGTTCTGCATCAGAAGACGCGTGGTCGCGATCTTGCGCCGATCCTCGACGGTATAGAACAGGTCGATGCGCGTGCCCGGCAGAAGGAAGCCGCCGACGGAGCTGACCGCATCCACCTTCAGCGTATGGGCCCGCATGCCCGGATCGAGCAGCGCCGCCACGGTCGCCTTCTCGCCGAAGCCGGTGACCTTGCTGGTCAGCACCGGCTCGTTCGGCTCCATCCGCCGCAGCACCACGCGGCGCGCGCCGTCGCGGCCGAACAGATCCTGGAGCGAGGTGAAGCCGTTCTCCGGCGCCGCCTCGGCCGGCCAGGCGACCATGCGGACGTTTTCCTGGGTCAGGGGCTGGCCGTATTTCAGGTGCTGCGTGGCGATGGCCACTTCGATCAGCGGGATGGCGCCCTCGCGCCCGTTGGCCAGGCGCATTTCCGCCGCGCGCACCTGCGCGAAGACGTAGTAGGCGGCTCCGCCCGCCAGCACCATGCCGGCCACGAGGACGAACAGCGCGATGGCTCTCATGAAATCACCCGATCGCTCGAACGTTGCGAGCCGCCTCCCGAGGGCCTTCGGGAAGCGGCTTCATGCCGGACCTGCGTCCTCCGCTGTTCTCCGGGCGGCGTTGGGGGCGCCGGCCCGGAGCGGCCGCGGAAGCCTTACGGCCAGAGGCCGGATCAGAACGTCTCGGAAGCGACGGTGTCGCCGTTGGTCTGCAGAGCGGTGTCGATGTCGGTGAGCATCGTCGCGATCGAGGTGTCCATCGCGGTGATGGCGCCGATCGAGAGCAGCACGACCGCGGCCGTCAGCACGACCCAGTCGACCGTCACGGCGCCGGACTCGTCGGAGATGAAATTGCGGGCTTTCGAGAAGATGGTCATCGGGCTTCCTTTCACACCATGCGGAACCGGGGGCGATCAGCCCGGCGATCCCTTCCCGCCCACTTGGGCGGACGCTACGATCCTTGCGGACCAACCTTTGCTCCGAAGGAACATCCCCTCGGCGCTGTCAGAAAGATGAACGATGCGATCCCTGATTGCAAGCCGATTCGTTAAGGCTGCGGCCACTTCCCCTGAGATTTTCTTAACGAATGTTCATCAAGGGGGCGGCCGAAGAGCCTTGCCAGCAAGGGTTTTGAATAAAAAATGAATGATTTCAGTGTGAAACGACTCCCAGCGCGGCAAGGTTGCGCCCGGCGTCAGACTTCGACGTCGGACGCGCCCAGCGTCGCGAAGGTCGCGTAGGCGAGGTTCTCCAGCTCGACCGACCCGCCGCCATAGTCGTCCAGCTCGATCATCACGCCGCCGTCTGCGACGTAGGAGACGCCCAGAACCTCCGAAAAATCGGCGAATCTGAACGAGGTCAGGCGCAGCACGTCCGTGCCCAGGACGAAATCGGCGATCACGTCGTCGCCGTTGCGGCGGTTGATGATGAAGGTGTCGATGCCGTCGCCGCCCGTCAGCAGGTCGTCGCCGCGCCCGCCGCGCAGTTCGTCGCGCCACAGGCCGCCGTCGAGCGTGTCGTCCCCCCGCGCGCCGTAGAGCGTGTCCGCCCCCACACCCCCGGCCAGCACGTCGTCGCCGCGACGGCCGCGCAGCACGTCCACGTCGTCGCCCCCGTCGAACGTGTCGTCGGCGGAGGAGCCGGTCAGCGCGTCCTCCCCCGCCTCGCCCAGGACCGTGCCGTGCACCGCCCCGCCCGCGCGCCCGAGATAAACGTCGTCGCCCGCCCCCAGCGTCACGTCGCCGGTTATGTCGCCCCGGTTGCGCACGATGTCGACCAGCGCGCCGGCGCGCACCGCCACGTTGTTGGAGGTGACCAGCCCGCTGTTGTTCAGCACCAGCGTCGAGGCGTCGTCCACGAACAGCGCCTCGGCCGCCGCGCCGGCGCCGATCATCTCCCCGCTGTTCTGGACGATGACGTCCGACGCCTCCACCAGCACCGCGCGGGTCTGGGAAAAGATCACGCCGCTGTTGGTGAAGGAGATCGTCGAGGCGTTTTCGATCAACACCGCTTCCAGATCGGCCGAGACCTGGCCCGCGTTCAGGAACGCGCCGCCGTCGAGATTGTCGATGCGGAACGCCCGCTCCCCCACCACCGCGCCGTAGTTGATGACCTGGCTGTTCGGCCCGCCGACCACCACCGCGTCCTTGAACGTCTCCGTGCCCTGGGCGAAGCCGCGGACGAAGCCGCTGCTGCCGATGGTCAGGCGATTGTCGCTGCTGCCCACGGTGTCGGCGCCCAGCAGGATGACGTTGGCGAAGGCCGACGCGACCTGCCCGTCCACCACCACGGCGACGTTCGTCTCATCCCCGGCGCGGCCGGAGATCGCCGCCTGGCCGGGCGTCTGCGACACCAGGCTGCCCTGGATCGGCAGGTAGACCGTGTCGAAGCTGGTGTATTGCAGCAGCGCCCCGCTGCCCGGTTCGTAGATGAAGGTCATTCGCCCGCCGCATCGCCATTCAAGCAACGACGGCGGTCTAGGCTCCGGAGCGTTAAGGCGCGGCTAACCGCGGCGTCTCGGCGGGGCCTCGGCGAACCCGATGCGGCGCGGCGCGTCGGCGGATCAGTTGCCCAGCGACGGGCTGCCGGCGCCGGGGAACACCGCCGCTTCGCGGATCTTGCCCGATACGATGACGATCATCTCGGCCACCGAATCCGCGATCGGCGAGACCACCAGCAGGCCCAGGCCGATGACCGCGGCCGTCATGATGACGAAATCCACGGTCACGGCGCCGCCGCGGTCGGTCAAGAAACGCCGGCCGAGACGCCGGAAACGGGAAGACAAGACGCAACACTCCTGATCACGTTATGACAGGCATACACCAAAACTTCGGAGTCAGCTACGTGAATGCACTCTCACCTCGTGGGCGCCTGCGGGCGGGCTTGGGGCTTTCCGTCTTGGGAATCATCGTCTTGGCGGGCCTGCCCGCGGCGGCCCAGGCGGTGTTCACCCCGCCGCCGGAGCGGGACTTCACCTTCCGCTCCGTCGCGCCGCCCGGCGGGGCGGGAGGGGACCGGCTGGTTTTCGGCGCGTCTCCCGGGGCTTCGCCCGGCACGGCGGAGGCGGGGTTCTGGGCCGCGGTCTCGCCGGACCGCGACGCGGCGGGGCCGGATCGGCTGAACCGGGTGGCCGCGGCGCAGGGCGCGGCGCTGCTGCGCCGCTGGCCTCCCGCAGAGGCAAGGCAGGCGGCGCGCCGGGTGCTGGCGCGCCATGCCGGCGCCTTTGCCGCCGGCGCCCGCGGCGGGAGGGTTTCGCGCGCGATGCTGGTGGCCGTGGCGCTGAGCGAATCAGGCGGCGATCCGAACGCCGTCAGCCCCAAGGGCGCCGAGGGACTGATGCAGCTGATGCCCTCGACCGCGCGGCGCTTCGGCGTGGCCGATGCGTTCGACCCGAACCAGGCGGCGCCGGCGGCGGCGGCCTATCTCGACGAGCTGCTGCGCCGCTTCGGTGAGGATCCGGTGCTGGCGCTGGCCGCCTACAATGCCGGCGAAGGCGCGGTGGAGCGGCATGGCGGCGTGCCCCCCTTCGACGAGACGCGCGCCTACGTGCCGCGCGCGCTGGCGGCCTGGCTGGCGCTGACCGAGACCTGCCCGCCGGAGGCGCGGCGCCCGCGTCGGGACTGCCTCGACCCCGGCCTCGCGCCCGCCGCGGCGCGCCAGGCGGTCCCGGCGGGTCCCCGCGCCCCGTCGGCGCGGCGCGGGCCGCTGCCCCAGGTAGGACCCGGCGGCACCCGCTGATCGGCGACCGACGCCGGTCTGCGCGGGCGTTGCCCGCGCGCGCGGGCGCCCGCCCGCGC
>JBCBYE010000369.1:0-4916 GCA_039816075.1 Pseudomonadota bacterium
CCCGGACGCAGGCGCAGGCGGCCGGTGAGGGAGCGCTCGATCACCTCGGCCGAGACGTCGAGCCAGCGCGGCTCGGCCAGCACGCGGGCGACGGCGCCGGCGCGTCCGGGCGCCGAGGAGGTGGAGGCGCCGCGCTTTCTCGCCTTCCACGCCGGCGCCGCGGGCTTTCCCTGGCGCTCCCAGGCGGTGTGGATCGCCTCGCGCCTGGCGCGCCGCAACGGGCTCGACGCGCAGGAGGCGGCGGCGGCCGCGCGCGCCTGCTTCCGCCCCGATCTCTACCGCGCCGCCCTCGCCCCGCACGGCGCCGATCTGCCCGGCGCCTCGGAAAAGGTGGAGGGGGCGCTGCACCGCGAATCCCCCGTCGCCTCCTCGCGCGGCGAGATGTTCCTCGGCCCCGATGCCTTTTTCGACGGCAAGGAATTCGATCCGGACTGCCCGTGAGCCGTTAATCCGCGCAAACTTTGTGCAAACGACGGCCGATCGCTCCGATTTTCCAATTCCCCATTGCATTTCGCCGCGCCGCGCGGATATCTCGACCCGTCACGGGGCAAAGGCGTCCCGGCCGGCTTCTCCAGCATCGGAGACTTGAGCGAGGTCGCTCGTTTCGTCCGCAGGGATCTCCCTGGGACGCAAACGCGCGGCCTTTTTTCGTGCTTGGGACGCCAGCCCGCCTCCCCCGGTCGGCGTTCCCGGACAGGAGCTGCACATGCACCGCAACCTCTGGGCCGCCGTCGCGGCCATCGCCCTCGGCGCCGGCCCCGCCGCCGCTTTCCTCGACGTCGAAAAGGACGAGCTGACCTTCGGCTTCATCAAGCTCACCGACATGGCCCCGCTCGCGGTGGCCTACGAGAACGGCTACTTCGAGGACGAAGGCCTCTTCGTCACCCTCGAGGCCCAGGCCAACTGGAAGGTGCTGCTCGACGGCGTCATCGACGGCCAGCTCGACGGCGCCCACATGCTCGCCGGCCAGCCGCTCGCCGCCACCATCGGCTACGGCACCGAGGCGCATATCATCACGCCCTTCTCCATGGACCTGAACGGCAACGGCATCACCGTGTCGAACGAGGTCTGGGCGGAGATGAAGAAGAACATCCCCCACGACGACGCCGGCAAGCCGATCCACCCGATCAGCGCCAGCGCCCTCAAGCCGGTGGTGGAGGCCTACGCGGCCGACGGCAAGCCCTTCAACATGGGCATGGTCTTCCCGGTCTCGACCCACAATTACGAGCTGCGCTACTGGCTCGCCGCCGGCGGGCTCGAGCCCGGCTACTACTCGCCCGAAAACGTCTCGGGCCAGATCGGCGCGGACGTCTTCCTCTCGGTCACGCCGCCGCCGCAGATGCCCGCCACGATGGAGGCCGGCACCATCTACGGCTACTGCGTGGGCGAGCCGTGGAACCAGCAGGCCGTCTTCAAGGGCATCGGCGTGCCGGTGATCACCGACTACCAGATCTGGAAGAACAACCCGGAAAAGGTCTTCGGCATCACCAAGGAATTCGCCGAAGAGAACCCCAACACCACCCTGGCCATCGTCAAGGCCCTGATCCGCGCCGCCAAGTGGCTGGATGAGAACGACAACGCCAACCGTCCCGAAGCGGTGGAGATCCTGTCGCGTCCCGAATACGTCGGCGCCGACTACGACGTCATCGCCAACTCCATGACCGGCACGTTCGAGTTCGAAAAGGGCGACAAGCGCGAGATCCCCGACTTCAACGTCTTCTACCGCTACTACGCCACCTACCCCTACCAGTCCGACGCCGTCTGGTATCTCTCCCAGATGCGTCGCTGGGGCCAGATCGCCGAGGCGAAATCCGACGACTGGTACGCCGAGGTCGCCGCGTCCGTCTATCGCCCCGACATCTACCTGGAGGCCGCGCGCCTTCTGGTCGACGAGGGCCTGGTCGACGAGGCCGATTTCCCCTGGGACACCGACGGCTTCCGCGAGCCCACGTCCGAATTCATCGACGGCGTGACCTTCGACGGCCGCAAGCCCAACGCCTACCTCGAAGCCTTCCCGATCGGCCTGAAGGGCGATCAGAAGGTGGTCGGCAACGACGTCGAGGGCTGAGCCCCTCCCCGCGCCGCCCCCGCATGCGGGGCGGCGCGCCCCCCTCACCCGATTTCCCGCGCGACACCGCCCCGAAAGGTCCGAGCCGATGACCGCCGCAGCCGATCCGCATCTTTCCGCCGACGAGGCGAGCGCCGCCCGCAAGGCCCGGCTCTTCACCCGCATCAACAAGGCCGACGCCTGGTTCCAGGTCCTCGGCATGTCCTGGGCGACGCCGATGCTGCGCGCCGCCGCCGGCGACAATCCCGGCGCCCAGGCGCGCGAGATCTGGCGCCTGCTCGGCGTGCCGCTCCTGGCCATTCTCGGCTTTCTGGTCCTGTGGGGCTGGGCCGCGCCGCAGGTGCAGACCTCGCTCGGCGCCATCCCCGGCCCCGCCCAGGTGTGGGAGCAGGCCGTCGCCCTCGACGCCGACGCCGCCCGCAAGGCCGACAAGGAGGCCGCGTTCTACGAACGCCAGGACGAGCGCAACGCCAAGCTGGCCGAGGCCGGCCGCGAGGACCGCATCAAGTGGCGCACCTATACCGGCGCGCCCAGCTACTACGACCAGATCTGGACCTCGATCCAGACGGTCTTCTTCGGCTTTCTGCTGGCCACGCTGATCGCGGTGCCGCTCGGCATCCTCTGCGGCCTCTCGCCCGCGGCCAACGCCGCCTTCAATCCGCTGATCCAGATCTTCAAGCCGGTCAGCCCGCTGGCCTGGCTGCCCATCGTGACCATGGTGGTCTCCGCCGCCTACGTCACCAACGACGGCATGTTCTCCAAGTCGTTCCTGAACTCTGCCATCACCGTCACGCTCTGCTCGCTCTGGCCCACGCTGATCAACACCGCGCTCGGCGTCAGCTCCATCGACAAGGACCTGGTGAACGTCAGCCGCGTGCTGAAGATGAACGCCTGGACCAAGATCACCAAGCTGGTCCTGCCCTCGGCCCTGCCGCTGATCTTCACGGGCCTGCGCCTCTCGCTCGGCGTCGGCTGGATGGTGCTGATCGCGGCCGAGATGCTCGCCCAGAACCCCGGCCTCGGGAAGTTCGTCTGGGACGAGTTCCAGAACGGCTCCTCCGACAGCCTGGCGCGCATCATGGTCGCCGTCTTCACCATCGGCATCATCGGCTTCCTGCTCGATCGCATGATGTACGCGATCCAGACGCTGATGACCTTCTCGAACCAGCGGTGATCCCCATGGCCATTCTCGACCTCAAAGGCGCCTGCAAGGGCTTCGGCTCGGGCGAAACCCGCACCGAGATCCTCAAGAACATCGACCTGAGCGTGAAGGAGGGCGAATTCGTCGCCATCCTGGGCTTCTCCGGCACCGGCAAGACCACGCTCATCAACCTGATGGCCGGCCTCGACACGCCGGACGCCGGCCAGGCCCTCTTCCGCGGCAAGCCCATCCAGGGTCCGGGGCCGGAGCGGGGGCTGATCTTTCAGTCCTACTCGCTGATGCCCTGGCTGACCGTCACCGGCAACGTCATGCTGGCGGTGGACGCGGTGCATGGCGGCAAGTCGCGGGCGGAACGCGCCGCTCTCGCGCAGAAGTACATCGAGATGGTCGGCCTCGGCCACGCCGTCTCCCGCCGCCCGGCGGAGCTGTCGGGCGGCATGCGCCAGCGCGTCGCCGTGGCCCGCGCCCTCGCCATGGACCCCGAGGTCCTCTTGATGGACGAGCCGCTCTCCGCGCTCGACGCGCTCACCCGCGCCAACCTGCAGGACGAGATCGAGCGCATCTGGGAGGCGGACCGCAAGACCGTCGTTCTCATCACCAACGACGTGGACGAGGCGATCCTGCTCGCCGACCGCATCATCGCCCTCAACCCCGACGGCACCCTCTCGGACGAGTTTGACGTCTCCCTGCCGCGCCCGCGCGACCGTACCGCCATGAACCACAACCCGGTCTTCAAGCGCCTGCGCGCCCGGGTCACGCAGTATCTCATGGACGTCGGCATCGCCGCAAAGGTCGAGGAAACCCGCACCCTGCCCGAGGTGACGCCCCTCCACGGCGCCCCCAAGGCCTATGCCGAGGCCGCCCGCACGACAGAGGACGAGCGCTTTCTGGAGTTCTCCCAGCTCTCCAAGGTCTATCCGACGCCGCAGGGCCCGCTGACCGTCGTCGACAGCGTCGATCTCACGATGAAGAAGGGCGAGTTCATCTCCCTCATCGGCCATTCCGGCTGCGGCAAGTCCACCCTGCTGACCATGACAGCGGGGCTGAACCCGATCAGCTCCGGCGCCGTGGTGCTCGACGGCAAGCATGTCGTGGATGCGGATCCGGAGCGCGCCGTGGTGTTCCAGGCGCCGTCCCTCTTCCCGTGGCTGACCGCCAAGCAGAACGTCGCCATCGGCGCCGACCGGGTCTATCCCAAGGCCACGCGCCAGGAACGGCAGGACGTGGTCGAATACTACCTCGAACGCGTCGGCCTCGCCGACGCCATGGACAAGCCCGCCTCCGAGCTTTCCAACGGCATGAAGCAGCGCGTCGGCATCGCCCGCGCCTTCGCACTGTCTCCGAAACTCCTCCTCCTCGACGAGCCCTTCGGCATGCTCGACAGCCTCACCCGGTGGGAGCTGCAGGAGGTGCTGATGGAGGTGTGGAGCCGAACCAAGGTCACCGCCATCTGCGTCACCCATGACGTGGACGAGGCGATCCTGCTCGCCGACCGCGTGGTGATGATGACCAACGGTCCGCAGGCGCGCATCGGCAAGATCATGGACGTCGATCTGCCCCGCCCGCGCACCCGCAAGGCCCTGCTCGATCACCCCGGCTACTACGGCTACCGCGAAGAGCTGCTGACGATCCTCGAAGAGTACGAGCACGGCGCCCACGCCAAGAAAGCCGCCTGAAAGGAGCCGG
>JBCBYE010000127.1:0-8841 GCA_039816075.1 Pseudomonadota bacterium
GCGGCGGCGCCGGCCGCGGTCAGCTCCACCAGGCGCAGGCGCTGGTCGTTCTCGTCGAGGCGCGAGGCGACGAAGCCCTTGGCGCGCAGCCGCTCCACCACGCCCTTGATGGTGGCCGAATCCATCGCCGTGGCGCGGCCCAGCAGGTTCTGCGACAGCGGACCGCGTTCGTGCAGGCGCGCCAGCGTGGCGAACTGCGTCGGCGTCAGCCCGTCGACGTGCCGGGCGAAGATGGCCACGTGCCGCTGGTTCGCCCGCCGCAGATTGTAGCCGGCCTGATCGGACAGCTGGTAGCGGCGGGAGGCGGGCGCATCGGACATCGCGCGTTGATTGACAGCTTGCGCGGGGCGCCGCAACGTTCCGCTTGCATGCAAGCGAGTTCGGGCGGGCGAATGGGCGACATATCGGCGTATCTGAGGCCGGCGACGCTGCCGGAGGCGCTCGACGCCCTCGCCTCCGCGGAGCGTCGCGTCGCCGCCGGCTGCACCGACCTGCTGGCGGCCACGGCGGCCAAGACGCTGCCGGGCCCCGCGCTGGACATCACCGCCATCCCCGAGCTGCGCGCGATCGAACGCTCGGAAGAGGGGCTGCGCCTCGGCGCCGCCGTCACTTGGACGCAGGTCGCGCGGGCGGACCTGCCCCCCGCGCTGCGCGGGCTGCAGCAGGCTGCGCGCCAGGTCGGCGCCCTGCAGGTGCAGAACCGCGGCACGCTGGGCGGCAACCTCTGCAACGCCTCGCCCGCCGCCGACGGCGTGCCGCCTCTGCTCACGCTCGATGCCCACGTGGAGCTGCGCTGCGCCGCCGGCCTGCGCCGTCTGCCGCTGCCCGCCTTCCTGACCGGCCCGCGCCGCACCGCATGTCGGGCCGACGAATTGCTGACCGCCATCCTCATCCCCGCCGCCGCCCTGGGCGGGGAAGGCGCGTTCCTCAAGCTCGGCGCGCGGGCGCATCTGGTGATCTCCATCGCCATGACTGCCGCGCGCCTGCGGCTGAAGGACGGCGTCGTGGCCGAGGCGGCGTTGGCCGTGGGCGCCTGCGGCCCGGTCGCCGCGCGCCTTCCGCAGGTGGAGGCGGCCCTGATCGGCCGCGCGCCCGATCCCGCGCGGATCGACGACGCGTCCGTCGCCGCCGCGCTCAGCCCGATCGACGACCTGCGCGCCGACGCCGCCTTCCGCGCCCGCGGCGCGGCGGAGCTGCTGCGCCGCACGTTGGCCGCCCTGACGACCGAAACGGCGGCCGCATGACCGGCGCGCTCGGCCCCGGCACGCTGATCCTGCGCGACCGCGCGGTGGAGATCGCCGCCGATCCCGGTCGCCGCCTGTCCGAAGTGCTGCGCGACGAGCTGGGGCTGAAGAGCGTCAAGGTCGGCTGCGACGCCGGCGATTGCGGAGCCTGCACCGTGCTGATCGACGGCGCCCAGCACTGCGCCTGCCTCACGCCCGCCGCGCAGGCCGAGGGGCGGCGCGTGGAGACGCTGGAGACGCTCGATCCCGCGCTCTCCGCCCGCCTGCAGGAGGCGTTCCTGACCCACGGCGCGGCGCAGTGCGGCATCTGCACGCCGGGCATGATGATGGCGGCGGCCGAGCTGTTGCACGCCACGCCCGCCCCGGGCGCCGCGCAGGTGGAGGAGGCGCTGGCCGGCGTCCTTTGCCGTTGCACCGGCTACCGCAAGATCATCGCCGCCGTGATGGACGCCGGCGCGGCGACGGATGGCCCGACCCCCGAGGCGGGCGAAGCCGTCGGCGCCTCGGTCCGCCGGCTCGACGGCCGGGCCAAGGTCGACGGGACCGAGATCTTCGGCGCCGACCACGCGCCGGAGGACGCGCTGCTGGCACGCGCCGTCCGCTCCCCCCACCACCACGCGGCCTTCGCCTTCGACGACATCCCGGCCTGGATCGCGGCGCATCCCGGCGTCGACGCGGTATTCACGGCCGAGGACGTTCCCGGCGCGAACCGCTTCGGCGTGATCCCGCCGCTGGCCGACCAGCCCGCCCTCGCCGAGGGGACCGCCCGCCACCGGGGCGAGGCCGTGGCGCTGGTCGTCGGCGCACCGGCGGCGGTCGAGGCCCTCGATATCGCCGCCGACGCGCCCGTCCGCTGGACGCCGCTGCCCCATGCGCTGACCCAGGCCGAAGGGGGCGCCGCCGACGCGCCGCAGCTGCACGCCGACCGCCCCGACAACACCCTGATCCGCGGACGCGTCGCCCGCGGAGACCCCGAGGCCGCGCTGGCCGGCGCCGCCCATGTGGTCGAGGGCGGCTTCGACACCTCTTATGTGGAGCACGCGCCGATCGAGCCCGAGGCCGGCATCGCCTGGATGGACGGCGACGTGCTGGTCGTGCAGGCCTGCACCCAGGCGCCGACCATGGACCGTGAGGATCTGGCCAAGGTCCTCGCCCTGCCCATGTCGCGCGTGCGCGTCATCCCGTCGGCCGCCGGCGGCGGCTTCGGCGCCAAGCTGGACCTCAGCGTGCAGCCGCTGCTGGGCCTCGCCGCCCTGCGCACCGGCCGGCCCTGCCGCATGGTGTTCACCCGCGCCGAGTCCATGCAGGCGACCACCAAGCGGCACCCGGCGACCATGACCGCGCGCATCGGCGCCGATGCCGACGGACGCGTGGTGGGCATGACCTTCCACGGAGAGTTCAACACCGGCCCCTATGCCAGCTGGGGCCCGACCGTGGCGACGCGCGTGCCGGTCCATGCCTCGGGTCCCTACCGCACGCCGGCCTACCGGGCGACGAGCCGGGCGGTGCATACCCACGGTCCGATCTCCGGCGCTTTCCGCGGCTTCGGCGTGCCGCAGGCGGCGATCTGTCAGGAAACGCTCTACGACGAACTGGCCGAGCGCTGCGGGATGGACCCGTTGGCCTTCCGCCGCCTCAACGCCCTGCGCGACGGCGATGCGGCGACCTTCGGCCAGACCCTGCACGCCGTGGGGCTGGCGGAGTGCTTCGACGCCCTCGCCCCCCATTGGCAGGCGGCGCGCGCGGCGGCGTCGCGGGCGAACGCTCCGTCCGGCCCGATCAGGCGCGGCGTCGGCGTGGCGGCCTGCTGGTACGGCTGCGGCAATACCGGCCTGCCGAACCCCTCCACCGTGCGCATGGGCGTCACGCCCGCCGGGCGCATCGTGCTGCACCAGGGCGCCACGGATATCGGCCAGGGCGCCAACACGGTCATCGCCCAGATCGCCGCCGACGCGCTGGGCGCGCCGGTGCACGCGCTGGACCTCGTCGGCCCCGACACCGCGCTGACGCCCGATTGCGGCAAGACCTCCGCCTCTCGCCAGACCTATGTGACCGGCCGCGCGGCGGAGGCGGCGGGCAGCGCCCTGCGCCGCCTGATCCTGCGCCGGGCCAATGCCGGCGGCGACGCGGCGATCTCGCCCTGGGACCGCGACGGGACCGGCGACGCCCCCGGCGCCCTGCGCATCCGCGAGAACGGGGCGGAGCATCGCCTCCCCCTCGCCGATCTGCCCGTCGACGCCGAGGGCTACGTCCTCGCCGCCGAAGAGACCTACGACCCGCCCACCACCGGCCTCGACGCCGACGGGCAGGGAGAGCCCTACGCCGTCTACGGCTTCGGCGCCCAGATGGCCGAGGTGGACGTCGACGCGGCCCTCGGCACGGTCAGGGTCCGCCGCGTGGTCGCCGCCCACGACGTCGGGCGCGCCATCAACCCGCTGCTCGCCGAAGGGCAGATCGAGGGCGGCGTCGCCCAGGGCCTCGGCCTCGCGCTGATGGAGGAGTATCTGCCCGGACGGACGGAGAACCTGCACGACTACCTGATCCCCACCATCGGCGACATGCCGGAGGTGGTCTCGATCCTCATCGAGAAGCCCGATCCCGAAGGTCCCATGGGCGCCAAGGGGCTGGGCGAGCACGTGCTGATCCCGACCGCGCCGGCGATCCTCAACGCGATCCGCCATGCGACGGGCGCGCGCCTGACGCGCGTGCCCGCGTTGCCCCACCACGTGCTCGCCGCGATCGAGGCGGCGCGATGAGCGCGGGCGACAAGATCCGCTGCGACGCCTGTCCGGTCATGTGCTACATCGCGCCCGGCAAGGCCGGGGCCTGCGACCGCTACGCCAACGAGGACGGCCGCATCATCCGCTGCGACCCGCTCACCCTGCTCGACCGACGGCTGGCCAAGGGCGACGAGGTCAAACCCTTCCTCGCGGCCGAATGGGA
Organism: Pseudomonadota bacterium; assembly: GCA_039816075.1. Lineage (GTDB taxonomy): Bacteria > Pseudomonadota > Alphaproteobacteria > Rhodobacterales > Rhodobacteraceae > Albimonas. The sequence continues at coordinate 4,188 of JBCBYE010000127.1, forward strand.
CGGCCGCACGGCCTCGGGCGACGACCTCGTGGTATCGGCCATCGGCGCCGGCACGACCTATCCCGACTACAAGCCCGCGCCCTTCATCGTCAGCCGCGACATCGAGGGCGTCGACTGCGTCACCGTGGTGACCGAGGCGATCTTCTCCTATTGCGGCGTAAAGGTGAAGATCGACACCGACCGCCATCTGGGGGCGGAGGCCGCCACGGTGCGCCATCAGGGCGAGCCCGTCGGCCACGTGACCACCGCCGAATACGGCTCCCGCATGCTGTCGCTGGGCGGCGTCGACCACCTGACCGGCGGCAGCAAGGCCGAAGGGCGGCGCACCTGCGAGGCGCTGCTTGCGCTGTGCGGCAAGCAGGCGGTTGAACTGAGCATCGACGACGGCGCGGACCTGATCGTTCAGGCCGGCCGCGCCCCGGTGGTGGATGGGGAGCGCGAGGCACGCATGCGCGTCGGCTGCGGTTCCGCCGCCATAGGCATGTTCGCGGTGCAGTGGAAGGACCATGTGGACGAGGTGGTGGTGGTCGACGACCACATCACCGGCGTCGTGTCCGAACATCAGGCCGGCAAGGTCATCGGCTGGCCGGACACCGGCATCCGCATCCGCGGCCGTCGCTCCACCCCCGGACGCTATTTCGGCGTGGCGGCGCCGGGGCTGGGCTGGGGCGGAACCGACATCGACGATCCGTTGGCGATCCTCGACCGCTGGCGGCCGGAAAAGGGCGCGCGGCCGGGCCTGTCCCTGCTGATGGTCTCCACCACCGGCGAGCATGCCGCCTATTTCGTGCTGAACGAGGCGCTGGAGCCGGAGCCGCGGCCCATGCCCGCGCCCCTGCGCGAGTCGGTGGACTTGATCGCGCGCAACTGCGAACCGGCGCTGTGCACGGTGCTCTTCATGGGGGGGGCCGGCGGCTCCCTCCGCTCGGGCGTCACGCGCGATCCGATCGCCCTGACGCGCTCGGTGCAGGAGGCGCGCACGCGCGTCACCATCGGCGGGGCGCCGGTGCATGTCTGGCCCGGCGGCGGCATCACGGTGATGGTGGATGTCGCCCAGGTGCCCGACGGCGCCTTCGGCTCCGTGCCCACGCCGGCCCTGGTGGCGCCGCTGGAGTTCACCGTTGCGCGAGAGGAGTATCTGCGTCTGGGCGGCCACGCCTCCGCCGTGCGGGAGCTGGCGGACGTCGTGCGAAGCGGCGGCGAATACGTCGCCCAGGCGCGGGTCATCGGGTCCGGCGGATGAGCGTCGGACCCCAGGCCGCCTGGCTGCCGGACGGCCGTCGCCTGCACCTGAATCACGGCCCCATCGACCTGATCGTGGATGCCGACGGCCCCGCGCGCGAGGCCGCGCTGGCCGGGGCGCAGACCCGGTTCGCGACGCTGCTGAGCACGCTCGTGCAGGACCTGCCGGCCCTGCGACGCCCCATCGCCGACGCGCCGGTCGCCGCCGATCCTGTGGCGCGGCGCATGATCGAGGCCGCGGCGCCCCACGCCGCGACCTTCGTCACGCCCATGGCCGCCGTGGCCGGCGCGGTCGCCGACGAGATGCTCCGCGCCCTGCGCGCCGCCGGTCCCCTGCGCCGGGCCTACGTCAACAACGGCGGCGACATCGCCGTCCACCTGGCCGAGGGCGAGACGTTCCGCGCGCTGGGCCCCGCCGGCGAACTCCGGATCGAGGCCGGGGACGCGGCCCGCGGCATCGCCACCTCCGGCCGGGGCGGGCGCAGTCATTCGCTGGGCATCGCCGACGCGGTCACCGTCGCCGCCCGCAGCGCCGCCGCCGCCGACGTCGCCGCGACGCTGATCGCCAACGCCGTGGACCTGCCCGGCCACCCGGCGGTGCAGCGGCGGCCGGCCCGCGACCTCTCGCCCGACAGCGATCTGGGCGAGCGTCCGGCGACCACGGGCCTCGGTTTCCTGAGCGAGGCGGAGGTGGCCCTCGCCCTCGCCCGCGGCGCCGCCTGCGCCCGCGGCATGCAGGACCGGGGCCTGATCCTCGAAGCGGCGCTGTCGCTGCGCGGACAGGTCGTCGCGATCCCCAGGCCGGCCCTCGTCGGCCGCCGACAGCCGCAGGCGCTGCCGGCCTGAAACGCAGCCGACGCCCGGCGCCCGCCCTAGCCCGCCGCCGCCTCGGCCGTCTTGGTCTTGGCCACCGCTCGGATGATCGCGCCCATGGTCATCAGCGGCTCGCTCAGCGGGCTCGCCTTGCGCCAGATCATGCCGATGGTCCGCTTGGGCGCCGGCGCCGGAAACCGCGTCACCGACACGTCGGCGGAGCGGGTTTCGAACGGCAGCGCCATCTCCGGGATCAGCGTCGCGCCGATGCCGGCCCCGACCATCTGCACCAGCGTGGACAGCGAGCTGCCCTCCATGATGTGCCGCGGCCGCGCGCCCTGCGCCTCGCAGAACGACAGCGCCTGATCGCGAAAGCAGTGCCCCTCCTCCAGCAGCAGCAGGCGCATGGTCTGCAGATGCGCCGGGCTGGGCGCCGGCCGCCCCGCCTCGCCCGGCGGGCGCACCAGCCGGAACTCTTCGTCGAAGAGCGAGAATTCGCGCAGCGACGGCTCGGAAATCGGCAGCGCCACGATGGCGACGTCGAGGCGCGAGGCCATCAGCCCGTCCACCAGCGCCCGCGTGATCGTCTCCCTGGGCTGCAGCTCCAGCTCCGGAAACCGGGCGCCGAGGGCCTGGATGATCTGCGGCAGCAGATAGGGCGCCACGGTGGGGATCACGCCCAGGCGCAGCCGCCCCGTCAGCGTGTCGCGTGCGGAGCGGACGAGCTCCTCCAGATCGTCCACGCGGATCAGGATCTCCTGCGCGCGCGCCAGGAAATCCTCGCCCAGCGTGGTCAGCTCCACCCGCCGCGACGTCCGCTCCACGAGCGGACCGCCCAGCATCCCCTCCAGTTCCTTGATCTGCAGCGACAGCGCGGGCTGAGAGATGGCGCAGGCCTCGGCCGCGCGCCCGAAATGGCGATGGGCGGCGAGGGCCGAGAAATAGCGCATGTGGCGCAGGGTGAGGCCGATCATTTGCTCAGCTTATCCGATGCTTTTGAAGTTCCAATTGGATCAAATGACCCGAGGAGTCTACCACGCTACCCAGACCCCCGCAGCGAGACCCGCAAGGAGATTCCCCATGGACGGCAGCAACATCCCCCCCGGCGTCGGCTGCCCCGTGATGCACGGCGGCAATACCGGCACGGACAACTCGGTCACCAAATGGTGGCCCGAGGCGCTGAACCTGGACATCCTCCACCAGCACGGCGCGCGCGTCGATCCGATGGACGCGGACTACGACCACCGCGCCGCGGTCAAGGCCCTGAACTACGACGGCGTCAAGGCCGACGTCGAAGCGCTGATGACCGAAAGCCAGGATTGGTGGCCGGCCGATTGGGGCCATTACGGCGGCCTGATGATCCGGCTCGCCTGGCACTCCGCCGGCTCCTACCGCATGGGCGACGGCCGCGGCGGCGCCGGCTCGGGCAACATCCGCTTCGCGCCCCTGAACTCCTGGCCCGACAACGCCAGCCTCGACAAGGCGCGCCGCCTGCTCTGGCCGGTCAAGAAGAAGTACGGCAACGCGCTCAGCTGGGCCGACCTCATCATCCTCGCCGGCAACATGGCCTACGAGTCCATGGGCCTGAAGACCTTCGGCTTCGGTTTCGGCCGAGAGGACATCTGGGGCCCCGAAAAGGACGTCTACTGGGGGTCGGAGAACGAGTGGCTCGCGCCCTCGGAAAAGCGCTACGGCGATCTCGACACCCCCTCGACCATGGAGAACCCGCTGGCTGCGGTGCACATGGGCCTGATCTACGTGAATCCTGAGGGCGTGAACGGCGTGCCGGACCCGGCCCGCACCGCGCTGCATGTGCGCGAAACCTTCGCCCGCATGGCCATGAACGACGAGGAAACCGCCGCCCTGACCTGCGGTGGCCATACCGTCGGCAAGGCCCATGGCGGCGGCGGCGCGCATGATCGGATCGGCGCGGAGCCGGAGAGCTGCCCGGTGCACGCCCAGGGCTTCGGCTGGGCCAATCCGGGCCATGAGGGCAAGGCGGCCAACGCCTTCACCTCGGGCATTGAAGGCGCCTGGACCAAAGAGCCCACCAAGTGGGACATGGGCTACTTCGATTACCTCTTCGACTACGAGTGGGAGCTGACCAAGTCCCCCGCCGGCGCCCACCAGTGGCAGCCCGTCGACATGCCTGAAAGCGAGATGCCGCTCGACCCGACCGACCCGTCGGGCCGCGCCAGGCCGATGATGACCGACGCCGACATGGCGATGAAGGTCGACCCGATCTACAACGAGATCTGTCAGCGCTTCCGCGCCGATCCGGCCTACTTCGCCGACACGTTCGGCCGCGCCTGGTTCAAGCTGACCCATCGCGACATGGGCCCGCGGGCCAACTATTACGGCCCGGACGTGCCGGCCGAGGATCTGATCTGGCAGGACCCGATCCTCTCCGGTCCGACGGGCTGGGACGTTGCGGCCGCCAAGGCCAAGATCGCCGACAGCGGCCTTTCCGCCGCCGACATGATCGCCACGGCCTGGGACAGCGCGCGCACCTTCCGCGGCTCCGACAAGCGCGGCGGCGCCAACGGGGCGCGCATTCGTCTCGCCCCCCAGAAGGATTGGGAGGGCAACGAGCCGGAGC
>JBCBYE010000470.1:0-3985 GCA_039816075.1 Pseudomonadota bacterium
CCACGCCTGCGAGGTCTTCGGCCTTCATCCCGAATTGCAGCATCGCATCCGTTGCGAGGTCGGCCGACGACGCGAGGTCCATTCCGCCGGCGGCGGCGAGCGTCAGCGAGGACGACAGACCGCCCCGCAGGATTTGCGTGGAACTCAGCCCGTTCTTGGCGAGCAATTCGATCGCCTCGGCCGCCTGCGTCGCCGAGAACTGCGTTTCCCGCCCCATGGAACGGGCCGCGGTCGCGAGCGCGTCGGCAGGGCCTTCGCCCTCTTGCAGCGCCGCGACCGCGCGGTTCATGGCCGCCTCGAAATCGCCGGCGGCGTTCATGGTGTTGCGCAGCGCGAGGCCGACCGGCGCGAGGCTGGCCGAGGCCCCGATGCCGAAACGGCCGACCCGTCGGCCGACGTCGCCAACCCGCTCCGACGCCCGGCGCGCCGAATCCTCGACGCGGCCGAGGCCGTCGCGAACGCTGGAGAAGGCCCGCCCGGTCAAGTCGTTCGCCACGATGTTGAAGAGCAATTCGCCGAGTTTCATCGTGCGGGCCTCCGCGCTTTCTTTTTTTCGTCTTCGAGAATGCGAAGGTAGGCGTGCCAGCCGCGCACCTCCGCCACGGAAAAGTCCAGGACCTCGCCGACCGACTTTTTAAGGAAGGCGGCGAGGTCGTAGACGAAGCGGGCGTCCGCGTCCGCCCGGATCACTCCCCCGGATCGACCTCGCCGGTCCCGCCGATGAATTGGGCGATCTTGAGGATCACGGCCGGGTCGGCCTCGGTTTCCAGGACCTTGCGCGCGTCGAATTCCTCGGCGAAGAGGCGGTCGCCGCCGGCGGTCTTGGCATGCCGGATCACGGCGAGAATCGACGTCTTGAAGTCGTCGCCCTTGCCGGACTTCGCGAGCGCCTGACGGTCCGCGAGCGTCAGCGGGTCGGCGTAGACGACCAGGGGGCCGGCGTCGTCGCCCCATTCGGGGACCTCCAGGCGGCGGCCCCGCATGGCGTCGAAATGCGCGCGGGCGCGGTCGAGAACATCGGTCATGGGTCGGCCTCCAGGTTGCTTAGGAAACGGTCGTCGAGGTCACGGCCCCGTCGATCTTGAAGCTGATCGACATGGTCGCGATGTCGGATTTCGAGCCGGAACGATCGACCGTCTCGATGATGGCGGCGAACGTGAAGTAGCCGGACCCGCTCGTCTCGCCGCCGGGGTAAAGCTCCAGGGCGACGGTCGCGCCGGGCACGATCATCTGACCCTGTCCGGCATCGGACGGGTCTAGATAGACCTCCATCTGCCCGCTCCCCGCCGGCGGCGCGGCGACGAAGTGCCGTTGCGAGGTCTGCCCCATGCTCCAGGCGGCCTCGATCGTGGCCTCTTCGGTGAAGCCCCAAGACTGCACCTCGCCGACGACCGTCGCCGAAGCCCCGGCTTTGACGACGCCGTCAAGCCCTCGAAAGAAACCCATTAGAAGGCCTCCAGTTTGACGCGGACCCATCCGGTCCCGTCCGGTTGCAGGTCGGCGGCGCGCCACGCGACGCCGCGGATTTCGACGTCGTCGCCCTGCGCCGCCCCAGCGGGCAACTCGGCCTCGGCCGTGGCGAAGACGGGGGCGGAGGTCGAGACGCCGGCGAAGTCGCCTGCGGCCGCGTCCGCGTGGGGGGCGTTGTAAATCCCCCGGACCTCGACCCAGCCGAGGCCGGGTCGACGCCAGCGGCCGGCCTCGGCCGGACCCGATGGCCCGGTGTCGAGGAAGGCCGCGAAGGACTCAGCGAGAGCCACGGGTCAGCCGCCGCGCGTTTCGGTCGGCGGCAGGGGGCCGGCCGACCGGCCCGCGAGCGCCGGATCCTCCGGCGGATCGTCCGACGTCGGCGCAGGCGAGGCGTCGGCGGCGGCGGGGAGAGTCTCGACGACGCCGCGAGCGACGCCGCGCGGCACCCACCACTTCGGCGCGTCGAAGTCGTCGCCGGGGTTGATGCGGCGGCCGTCCACGTTGAAGGGCTTGAGGGCGCGGGTCGGGATGGTGTCGGTCACGCGGCATCCTCCGGCAGAAGGTCGAGGGCGGCGGCGTCCTCCGCCTCGCCGTCGGCGATGGCGTCCGCCAGGAATCGGGCGGCGTGGCGAACGTTCCAGCCGTCGATCTTGTTCGCGGGGAAGTAGGCCCCGCCGCCGCCGACCGCGGCGAGGATGACCGCCGACCAGAACGGCCCCGGCACGCCCGCAAGGCCGAGAATGAGGGCGGCGAGGAAGACGGCGACGCTCGCGCCAACCGACTTGGCGGCGTCTTCGAGGCGCTCAATCATGGCGCACCTTTCGCAATCCAGGGGAAGGGGCCCGCCCCCGAAGGGGCGGGCGGGACGCGGGGCCCTTAGGCCGCCGCGCCGCGCGTGAAGCTCTTCGCGTGACGCACCGCGAAGTCGACGTCCTGAAACGCCACGAGCCGGGTCGCGCCCGACTTCGACAGGCTGTAGGGGTCGACGGTCAGGTCCAGGCCGGACCAAAGGCCCATGATGAAGTCCGCCCAGTTGCCGAACCACATCTGACCCGCCGTGACCTGATTGGAGACGGCGGCGCGGTAGCCGTCCAACTCGCCGCGCGTGACCATGATGGGAACGTCGCCGCCCGCGAACTTGGTCGTGGTCCGCAGATGCGTGACCTGCGCAGGCGCGAGGGCGTAGCCCATGGTCCCCTCGTCGGCATTGGCGACGGCGGTCGCCTCCCACATCTCGACCACTTCCTTGAAGGTCGGCTGACCGGCCGTCGCGAAGGTCACGGTGTTGATGCCCGGCTGATCGGCGAGGCCGTTCGGCGCATGGGGGTCGGCGTCGCCGTTGAGGCCGGCGAGGTCGATCGCGAGGGCGATCTGCGCCGCGATATCCATCCGCACCAGCGCCTCGACGTCGAGGCTCGACTGCATAAGCAGCTTGCGCGAAATGTCCGAATGCGCCGAGGCCGTGTGAGGCGTCATCGGGACCTGACCGGTCTGGATGCCGGACTCGGTCGATTCCTGATCCTCGCCGATCCACTCGACATTGGTCGAGCCGGTCTGCTTCGGAATGCTGACGTCGCCGACCAGACCGCCGAGGACCCGCACGCCGAGGCGCGGCAGGACCGCCTTGTTGCGCAGAATGTCGATGAACGACCCGGCCAGCAGGACGTCGTCGACCAGCGCGCCGCCGGTCACGCCCTGACCCGGACCCGCGCCGACCAGACCGAGGGTCCGCTGCGCGTTGCGGGCGGCCGCCACGTCGACGGCGGAGCCATGGGCCAGCACGTCGACCGGCACGATCAGACCGCGGGCCTCCCGCTTCATGGCGGCGGCTGCGGCGGCGGACGCCTCGAACTCGAAGCCGGCGATCTTGTCGGCCGCCTTGATGTCGCCGCGCGCCATGGCGTCGAGGCCGCGGATCGCGTTCGTGAACGAGAACCGGCGCGTCTCGGCCTCGCTCATGCCGATGACGGCCGATTGCACGCGGTCGGCCTCGGCCTCGCGCGACTCCATCTTGTCCATGATGGCGGCGCGGAAGCTGTCCACGGTCTCGCCCTCGGCGATCGCCTTCGCCGTGGCCTCTTCGTCCACGCCGAACTTGCGGGCCAGCGCGTTGATCTCGCGACCGCGCTGGATTTCGGCGTGGCGGACCTCGACGGCGGTCGGGCCCTTCGCCTGCGCGGGCACGGCGGGCGCGGCGCGATCGGCGGTCTCGACGCCCTCGGCGGAGGAGTCGGGCTTGGCGGCGGTGTTCGGTTTCGTCACTTCGGACTCCGTTCGAATGGTGATGCAATCGGTCCCGCCGTCGTCGTCGCGGCCGACGCCCACGGAGGGGTCGGCCGGCACGGCGACCAGCGAGATTTCGGTCGGTTCCCACCGCGTCGCGCGGTAGATGCGGCGGTCGTCCCGCTCGCCGGCAAGGATCATCTCGTGGATGCGGTAGCCGACGGATACGGCGGCGATTTCGCCGTCGCGGACGCGGGCGAGCATTTCCGACGCGCGCTCGGATTTGCCGAAG
>JBCBYE010000588.1:0-3019 GCA_039816075.1 Pseudomonadota bacterium
CCAGCGCGGCCTCCGCCTCGGCGACCAGGCCCCGCGCGCGCGCCTGAGCGCCCTCGAGGCCCAGCAGGCCCACGAAGGTCGCCTTGCCCGCCTCCGCGTCCTTGCCCACGGCCTTGCCCGCGGCGTCCGCGTCGCCGGTCGCATCGATCACGTCGTCCTGGATCTGGAACGCCAGTCCCATCGCCCCGGCGAACCGCCGCAGCGCGGCGCGATCCCCGGCCGAGGCGCCGCCGAGGATCGCGCCCGCCTCCGCCGCGAACACGATCAGGGCCCCGGTCTTGAGGTCCTGCAGCTCGATCACCGCCTCGAGGCCCAGGGGCTCGGACGCGCTCTCCGCCGCGATGTCGAGGGCCTGGCCCCCGACCATGCCCGCGACGCCCGAGGCCTGCGCGAGGCCCAGGCACAGCTCCGCCCGCCGCGCGCCGTCGGGATGGGTTTCGGGCGCCGCCAGGATCTCGAACGCCCGGGTCTGCAGCGCGTCGCCGGCCAGCACGGCCGTGGCCTCGTCCCATTGCACATGCACGGTGGGGCGGCCGCGGCGCAGGGCGTCGTCGTCCATGGCGGGCAGGTCGTCATGGACCAGGGAATAGGCGTGCAGGCACTCCACCGCCGCCGCGACCCGGTCCGCGCGCGGACCCGGTTCGGCGAAGAGGGCGGCGCTTTCCATCGCGAGATAGGCGCGCAGACGCTTGCCGCCGCCCAGCGTCGCGTGGCGCATGGCGGCGGCGACGGGCATCGCGGGCCCCAGGATGTCCGGCGCGGGCAGCAGGGCGTCGAGCGCCGCCTCCGCCCGGGCGGCGTTCGCGGCCAGGCGCGCGGCGAAGGCCTCGGCCTCCGCCCCGGCCAGCAGGGGGGCGGCGCTCACCCCAGATCGGCGGGGCGGGCGGCGACGCCGTCGGGCCCCTCGGTGATCTGGGCGACCTTCATCTCGGCGGCCTTGAGCTTTTCCTCGCAATGGCGGCGCAGCTCGGCGCCGCGGGCGTAGAGGTCGATGCTCTCCTCCAGCGAGGCCTCGCCGGTCTCCAGCTTGGTCACCACCTCTTCGAGCGCGGCCATCGCCGCCTCGAAGCTCATCTCGGCCAGAGGGTTCGCCGCCGCTTCGGTCATCGCGCCCGCTCCATCAGCGTTTCCACATGCGCCGCGGTCGAGGCCGCCAGCGCGGTCAGGTCGTAGCCGCCTTCGAGGGTCGAGACCACGCGTCCGCCGCAATGGACCGAGGCCAGGTCGCACAGCGCCTCGGTGATCCAGACGAAGTCGGCGACGTCGAGCTCCAGCTGCGCCAGGGGATCGTCGCGATGGGCGTCGAAGCCGGCGGAGACGATCAGCAGCTGCGGCGCATGGGCGTCGAGGGCGGGCAGCAGCTCCTGCTGCCACAGCGCGCGGAACGTCGGGCCTCCGGCGCCGGGATCGAGCGGACCGTTGAAGACGTTGCCCACGCCGGTCTCGTCGCGCCCGCCGGTGCCGGGCCAGAGGGGCATCTGCTGCGAGGAGGCGAAGGCGACGCGGCCGTCCCTCTCGATCACAGCCTGGGTGCCGTTGCCGTGGTGGACGTCGAAATCGGCGACCGCGACCCGCTCCAGCCCATGCGCCTCGAGCGCATGCAGGGCGGCGAGGGCGGCGTTGGAGAAGAGGCAGAAGCCCATGGGCGTCGAGGGTTCGGCATGGTGGCCGGGGGGACGCGCGGCGACGAAGGCGGCGCCGGCCTCGCCCCCCAGAACCGCGTCCACGGCCGCGGCGCAGCCGCCGGCGGCGTGCAGCGCGGCCTGAAAGCTGCCCGGGGACATGTGCGTGTCCGGGTCGAGCGAGGCCCAGCCCTGCTCCGGCTCGAAGGCGCGGATGCGGTCGATGTAGGCCTGGGGATGGCCGAGGCGCAGCAGATCCTCGGTCGCCGCAGGCGCCTCGCGCCGGTCGAGGGCGGCGAAGCCGGGATCGGCGAGGGCGGCCTCGACCGCCTCGATCCGCTGCACCCGTTCGGGATGGCCGGGCGGCGTGTGATGGCCGTGCGAGGCGGGATGGGAGAAGAGCGCGAGCGACATGGGCGGGGGCCTTGCATGGAATGCGCCGAGCATAGCGGGACGGACGCGGGCGCCAAGGGCGACGGGCCTGCGGTTCCGCATGCGGAACCGTTTCCAGTTAACCAGATTTCAACCATGATATCAGGGGATTGGAGCCGGAATTCACCATTTTCGCCCCAAAACGAAACGCTGTCTTTCGATCGGCCTAACGCGCCGGTTACGAAGCGTTTACGGTCGGCAACCTTTTTGAACGAGACTGAACGGTTGCGCGAGCGCAGGCCATGCCCCCTCGCCGCGGCGGGCTGAGCGGGGTATTCATGCGCCTCCGCGGCCGGAGCGTCGCGCCGCGACGGCGGATCTGGGGGAGGATCGGATGAGCGCTGCAAAGGCTTTCGAAACCCTGACGCTCGATACCGATGCGCGGGGCGTCGCCACGCTGACGCTGGCGCGGCCGGAGAAGCACAACGCCATGTCGGGCACGATGGTCGAGGAGCTGAACGTCGCGGCCGAACGGCTGGCGACCGATCCGGCGATCCGTCTGGCGGTGCTGACCGGCGAGGGGCGCAGCTTTTGCGCCGGCGGGGACCTGGGTTGGATGCAGACGCAGATGACCGCGAGCCGTGAGAGCCGCATGGCCGAGGCCATGAAGCTGGCGCGCGCGCTGGGCGCTCTCAACGCCCTGCCCAAGCCCCTGATCGGGCGCATCAACGGCCAGGCCTTCGGCGGCGGCGTGGGGATGATGAGCGTCTGCGACGTGGCGGTGGCCGCGCGCGGCGCGAAATTCGGTCTGACCGAGGTGCGGCTGGGGCTGATCCCGGCCACGATCTCTCCCTACGTGGTGGCGCGCATGGGCGAGGCGCGGGCGCGGCGGGTGTTCTTTTCGGCGCGCCTGTTCGATGCGGACGAGGCGCTGGAGCTGGGACTGGTCGGCAGGGTGGTGGAGCCCGAGGCGCTGGACGACGCCGTGGAGGCGGAGATCGCGCCTTATCTGGCCGCGGCGCCAG
>JBCBYE010000416.1:0-4427 GCA_039816075.1 Pseudomonadota bacterium
CCTCCGGCTCCGTCAGGAAATCCGCGCCATGGGCCTTGAGCACGTCGCGGAAGCCGTCGAGATCGGCGCCGAGCGTGTCCTTGTCGAAGCCCATCCCGCGCAGGATGTAGCCGCGATCGAGCGGGGCGCCGTAGATGGCGAAGCCGGTCGAGTCGGCGCCCCTGTGTTCCTGAGCGTCCATCAGATCGACCAGGTCCTGCCCGATCCGCCCCGGCGCGCCGAGGATCCGTCCTGCGATTCCGCACATGGCCCGCCCTTCCGTTCTCAAGCCTTCCCCTGGGACTGTATTCAGTATTCAGTGGCAGACAAGCGGGAAAGGGATCGGCCGCGGGCTAGGTCGCGGGGCGAAGGAGGACGACGTGACGTTCCAGAGCATCAAACCCCTGCGCAAACGGCTGGCCGAAGAGGCCTACGACCAGATCCTCGGCGGCGTCCTGCGCGGCGACGTCGGCCCCGAAGACCGTCTGGTGCAGGAGAAGCTGGCCGCGGAGCTGGAGATCAGCCGCACGCCCGTGCGCGAGGCGCTGCTGCGGCTGGAGGGCGAGGGCATTCTGGAGACCGCGCCCACGGGCGGGTTCCGCCTGCGCACGCTGAGCCGCGACGAGGTGCAGGACCTTTACGAGGCGCGGGCGGCGGTGGAGGGCCAGGCGATCCGGTTGGCGGCGGTTCGCGGCGGGGCCGAGGCCGGCGCGCGGCTCGCGGCCGTGGTGCGCGAGGCCGAAGGGCGCCCGGGCCGCGACGTGCACGCCTATTTCGAAGCGAACCGCGACATCCACCGCGCCATCGTGGAGGAAAGCGGCAATCGCTGGCTGCTGACGCAGTTCGACACGCTGTGGAACCGCGGCGTCAGCTTTCGCCTGTTCGCCGCCATCGAGACCGTGGATCTGTCGCGCTGCCTCGGCGATCATCTGACGCTGGCCGAGGCAGTCGCCGCGGGCGACGGGCCCGCGGCGCAGGAGGCGATGCAGGCGCATGTGGCGGACGGGCTGAACCTGCAGGTCGAGGCGATGCGCGACCAGTGGGGCGGCGCGGACTGACGACGACGTTCGTTGTCGAGGGTCGTCGTCGACGTCCGGCGCCGGCGCGGCGTCGGCGGTTGAGCGATCTTTTGGCGGTCGCCTCCTCTCAGCGATCCACCTCGGGCGCGGCGGAGCCGTCGTCGCCGCCGCCGATCTCGATGCCGAAAAGGCTGACGCCGCCGCCGCCCGAGGCGGCGCCGTCGTCCGGCCCCATGGGGATCGTCGCGAACACCGCCGCCTCGGGCGGCGCGCTCAGGGCGAGATCGCGGCCCGAGGCCCGGCCCTCGCCCGGTCGGCGCGCGAGCGCGTCGCCGCGCACCAGCGCCACGCGCACGGGGCCGGCGGCGGGCTCCGGCAGCTCCACCTGCACGCGGCGGGGGCGGTCGGCCTTGTTGAGGACCATCACCTCCATGGCGCGGGGCCCTCGCACGGCGAAGACGTAGACGAGGTCGTCGCCGCTCTCCGCCTCCATCACGCGGCCGCCGACGAAGGCGGAAAAATCGCGGTGCGGCACGGTCATCAGGCCCGGGCGCACGCGGAACGGCCGCCCCTCGCGCCCCCCGCGCAGCTGCGCGATGCCCTTGGAGACGCCGTGGGAGAAGGGCCAGGTGGCGGCCGAGTCGGCCTCGTTCTCGGCCATCTGCCCCAGCACCTCGAGCGCGGTGAGATAGGCGCCCGAGGGCGACAGCCGGTCCTTGTTCCCGGCATCGGCGGGCACCGAGGTCCAGGCGTTGACCGAAACGGGCACCGGCGCGCCGGCGGCGCGGGCGGAGACCTCGGCGAACTCCACGAGGGCCGCGCCGAGGGTCACGGGGCGGCTGAGGTCCTGGCGGTTCGGGCCGAGGGAGCGCCCGTAATCCGACAGGCGGTGCAGGGCGGCGTAGTCATAGGCGCCGCGCGCCTCGCGCAGCACCATGGGCCACCAGCGCAGGGGGCGCGACACGTCCTGGCCGCCGTTGAGGTCGCGGGCGATCTTGTCGAGCCGCTGGCGCCGGCCGCCGGCGCGCTGCAGGCGCTTGCGCTCCTGCTGCGTGAGCGCGCGGAAGCGAGCCAGGCCGCGCTCCGTCAGGCGGTCGACGAAGCCGGGCCCGCGCGCCTCGTGCGGGCCGATCAGGCCGATGCGGATGCTGGGATCGACGGCCTTCATGGCCTCGGAGAACCGGCGCACGACGGCGGCGTATTCCTCGGCCCCGAAGGAGTGGCGGTTGGCGACGCCGTAGGATTCGTTGCCCAGATCCCAGTAGCGGATGTTCAGGCCCAGGCGGATGTTGGCCTCGTGGACCCATTCGGCGGCGAGCTTGACGTAGCAGCCCACCGGGTCGCGGCGGGGCCGGCAGGTCAGGCCCGTGGCGTTGTAGCGGTCGAGCCCCTCGATCCGCGCGCCGGGGGAGTGGAACGGCCCTTCGAGGTTGACGATGACGGCCGGTTCCGCGCCCACGGCGCGGGCGAAGCGGGCGAACTCCTCGAAGTCCATCAACGCCTCGGGGCGCCGCGCCTCGGCGAAGCGCCAGAGGTTGCGGGGCGTCAGGATCAGGCCCCGGGCGCCGGCGTCGCGGTGCGGGACCAGAGGCTGCGTGGTGATCCAGTTGAAGTTCTGCGCCGCGGTGCCGCCGGGATAGCGCAGCAGGCCGAGGCCGGCGTCGCGCGCCGCCTCGGCGAGGGCGCCGCGGCCCTCGTCGCCGCCGCGCGCGCCGAGGGCGCGCACCTGGTCCGTCTCCACGGTGTAGATCATGTTCGCGCCGAGCAGCGCCTTGGGCACGCGATAGGCCTCGCCCGGATCGTCGAGCTCCACCCGCACCTGCGCGGCGGCGGAGGCGGCGAGCAGCGCCAGGGCCGCGGCGGCCGCGGCGAAGGGTCGAAGACGGGCGGGCGAAGGCATGGGCGCGGTCCTTGGGGCGGCGGCGAGGCGGGGGCGCGGGCGCGCGGGGGGGGCGCGCCCGCCGCGGAAATGAACGGTCGCGGCAGGACGCCCCGGCGCGGCGGCGAAATCAAGGCGTTTGCGCGGCGCCCGGCGCCTCAGGCCGCGGTCCAGCCGCCGTCGACCAGCAGCGCCGCGCCGGTGACGAGCGCGGAAGCGTCGGAGGCGAGGAAAAGCGCGGGGCCCATCACGTCCTCCAGATCGCCGACGCGGCCCAGGGGGATGGAGCGTTCGATCCAGGCGCGCTTGTCCGGATCGGCGAGCGTCTGCTGCGCCAGCTCCGTCGCGATGAAGGTGGGGCAGAGCGTGTTCACGCGGATGCCCAGGGGTGCAAGCTCCAGCGCCATGGCCTTGGTGAAGCCCTCCGCCGCGTGCTTGGTGGCGCAGTAGACCGCCCGCTCCGGCCCGCCCACATGGCCCATCTGCGAGGAGATGGTGAGGATGGAGCCCGGCAGCCCCGCCGCCGCCAGCCCCCGCGCCACGGCCTGCGAGGCGAAATAGGCGGCGCGCACGTTCAGGTCGAACACGGCGTCGTAATCCTCGGGCGCGGTGTCGAGGAAGGGCGCGTGGCGGGCGAGGCCGGCATTGTTGACCAGCACCTGGAAGGGGCCCTCGCGCTCGACGAAGGCGGCGAAGGCGGCGCGGTCCGTGACGTCGAGCGCGGCGGCGCGGGCGGCGAGGCCGCGGGCGCTCAGCGCCTCGGCCGCCGCCTGCACCTGGGCGTCGCTGCGGGCGATGAGCCAGGTCTCGGCCCCGGCCTCGGCGAGGGCGCAGGCGATGGCGAGGCCGATGCCGCGGCCGGCCCCGGTGACGAGGGCGCGGCGCCCGTCGAGGCGGAAGCTGGGCGTGCGGGGCAGATCGGTCATGTCGCGGTCCGTCGCGATTTGCGGAGCGGCGAAGGTGGACCGGGGGGGCCCTGCGCGTCCAGTCCCGGCGGCGCGGCGGGAGCCCGGCGCGGGACGCCCGCTTCATGCCTTGTTAAGGGCGAATTCGCAGGTCTTGATGGCGACAGGCAACCGATGGGGAGAGGCGCGATGAAGTGGCTGCTGCGGGGTCTTGTGGGCGTTCTGGCGCTGCTGGCGCTGGGCGCGGTCGCGATCTGGGCCCTGCTGCCGGCCGAGCGCATCGCGCAGGAGGCCGCGGCGCGGGCCACCGCCCTGCTGGGGCGCGAGGTGCGCGTGGACGGGCCGGTGTCGGCGCGCCTGCTTCCGGTGCCCGGCGCAAGCCTGAGCGGCGTGACCCTGGCCAACATGGAGGGCGGCGAGGCGGAGGCGATGGCGCGCATCGAGACGGTGCATGCGGGCGTCGCGCTGTGGCCGCTGCTGTCGGGCCGGGTGGAGATCGCGCGGCTGGAGCTGGACGGCGCCGAGATCGCGCTGGAGATCGCGCCGGACGGGCGGCCGAACTGGTCGTTCGGCCGGGCGCGGCCTGCGCGGCCGGCTGCGCCTGAGGCCGGGGAGGAGGTCGCTGCGGCCCCGGCCCCGGCCCCG
>JBCBYE010000007.1:0-20622 GCA_039816075.1 Pseudomonadota bacterium
ATCAACAGCTTCACCCAAGGCGCCTTCGGCTCGGTGGAGCTGGCCTTGAACGGGCTGCGCTATCGCCCCGGGCTCGATTTCAACGGCACGGACAGCTTCAGCTACGTCCTCTCGGACGGGCAGGGCGGCTTCGACACCGCCAACGTCGACGTCACGGTGGATGCGGTGAACGACCGGCCCTTCGCCGTGGACGACATCGGCGACGCGTCGGAGGATGGACCGGCCGTCGACATCGACCTGATCGGCAACGACACCGATGTCGATGGACCCTCCCTGTCGGTGTCGGCGCTGAACGATGCGGGCACGCAGGGCTCCGTCGTCATCAACGGTGCGGCGGACGGCGCGACCTACGACCCGAACGGCGCTTTCGAAAGCCTCAACGAGGGTGAAACCACCACCGACAGCTTCGGCTACACCGTCGCCGACGGCGCCGGGCGCGCCGATACGGGCGAGGCCGTGGTGACCATCACCGGCGTGAACGACGCGCCGACGCTGGGGGCCGGCCTGCTCGCCGCCACCGAGGACGGCGGTCTGGAGACGCTCAGCCTCATCCCGTTCGGCGACGATGTCGACGATGAGGACGACGGCGCTTCGCTGTCCTACGCGCTGCGCTCCAACCCCTCGGCCGGCGCCGCATCGGTCGTCGGGACCGACCTCCGCTACAACCCGAACATGCGGTTCCAGGAGCTGAACCAGGGCCAGACTACGCAGGTCTTCGCGGATGTGGAGGCGACGGACAGCCGCGGCGACGTGTCGGGCCTCACCACCTTCGCCATCGAGATCACGGGCGTGAACGACGACCCGACCCTGGCCGCGGGCGTTCTGGACGCGGTCGAGGACGGCGGTCCGGTGACGCTGAACCTCGCGCCGTTCGGCGACGATGCGGATGCCGAAGACGACGGCACGACGCTCGACTACGTCATTCGCACCTTCGCCTCGATGGGCGGCGCCTCCATCGATGGAACCGAACTGCGCTACAATCCGAACGCCCGGTTCCAGGAACTCAACGAAGGCGAGGTCACGCAGGTCTTCATCGGGGTCGAAGCCGAGGACATGCGCGACGGCCTGTCGGGCGAGACCACCTTCACCGTCAACGTCACCGGCACGAACGACATCCCGACGCTGGGCGCCGGGACGCTGTTCGCCACCGAGGACGGCGGCCTGACGACGCTCGATCTCTCCGACTTCGGCGACGATGCGGATGCGGAGGACGACGGAACGACCCTCGAATACCGCATCACCACCTTCGCCTCGATGGGCGGCACGTCGATCGTCGGGACGGAGCTTCGCTACAACCCGAACATGCGGTTCCAGGAGCTCGACGCGGGCGAGGTCGACACGGTCGTCATCGGCGTCGAGGCCATCGATGCGCGCGGCGTCAGCTCGGGCGAGACGCTCTTCACCGTCGAGGTCACGGGCACGAACGACGCGCCGACCCTGGCGGACGGCGATCTGACCGTGCCCGAGGACGGGCCGTCCGCCACGCTCGACCTGTCGACCCTGGGCGACGATGCGGATGCGGAGGATGACGGCGGCACGCTCGACTATGCGCTGGGCGCGCAGAGCGGCGGGGGCGTCTTCACCCTCGATGGAACCGACCTGGTCTTCGACCCGAACGGGGAGTTCGACGCCCTCGATGCCGGCGACGAAGCCTTGGTCACGGTCGCCCTCATCGCCACCGACAGCCGTCAAGCGGATTCGCCCGAGGCGACGGTCACCGTCACCATCACCGGCGAAAACGATGCGCCGGAATTCCTGGCGGGCCCGGACGTCATCTCCGTGGAAGATGGCGACCGCACCGTCACCATCGTGGGCGCCGTGGACGTGGACGGCGACGACGTGCCGGAGTTCTCGGTGGGCGGCGACGACGGTCAGCTGTTCGAGATCGACCCGGCGACCGGCGAGCTGAGCTTCATCGCACCGCCCGACTTCGACACCCCGCTCGATCAGGACGGCGACAACCGCTACGAGGTGACCGTTTCCGCGACCGATGGCGAAGAGACCGTCACGCGGGACCTGTCGGTGGACGTGCTCGAAGAGATCGTGAACGTCGTGGCCTCGGTGGGCATCATCTTCGAAGCTTCCTCCGGCCTCGAAGGCGACGCGGGCGTCACGCCCCAGACCTTCGCCATCACGCGAAGCGGCGATCTGTCGAACGAGGTGGTCGTTTCGATCGCCGCGTCCGGATCGGCCGACGGCGCCGATGTGATCGGCGTTCCGACGACGGTCACCCTGGCCGCCGGCGCGATGTTCGACACCTTCAACATCGACATCGTCGGCGACTTCCTGGTCGAAGCGGACGAAACCGTCACGCTGTCCATCGCCGGCATAGACCGGGCCGATCATGCGGTCGGGCAGCTGTCCTCGGACACGTTCACGATCCTCAACGACGACGCCGCGCCGGTGGCCGAGGACGATGAGTTCGACGCGGTCGAGGACGTGGTGCTCGCCGGCGACGTCTCCCTCAACGACGACGATGCGGGCGACGGGCCCGGCGAGTATCAGCTGATCGCCGGTCCCGCGGTCGGCCTGTTGCAGCTCGCCGCGGATGGAACCTTCACCTACGATCAGCAGGGCGCATTCGACGGGTTGGGCGCAGGCGACGACGCTTCCGTCAGCTTCAGCTATCGCTTCATCGCCGGGTCCGGCCTGATCGACACCGCCACGGCTCAGATCGACATCGCCGGCGTCAACGACGATCCGACCGCGGTGGACGATGCGGAGGCGACCGATGCCGATTCGTCCGTCTTCGGCAACGTGCTCGACGGCACGTCCGGCGGGCTCGACTTCGACCCCGAAGGCGACGACCTCACCGTCGTTGCGGGTCCGGACGGCGCCGCCGTGGGCGTGGAGCAGCAGATCGGCAGCGGCGCGCTGGTGACCGTCTTCGCCGATGGATCCTTCGAATACGATCCCAACGGCGCCTTCGACGATCTGGCCGATGGTGTGGACGACTCCGACAGCTTCACCTACGGCATCTCCGATGGGAACGGCGGTCAGGACCTGGCGACCGTGTCGATCACCGTCACCGGCACGCCCCCGCCGACCGGCGCGGACGTGATCGGCACGCCCGGCAACGACCGTCTGACCGGCACCGAGGATGGCGAGACGATCCGCTCTCTCGGCGGGCGCATCGATCAGATCGCCGGCCTGGGCGGCGCCGACATCTTCGACTTCCGCGACACGGCCAGGGACGGCGTCCAACAGACGCGCTACATCCTCGACTACGAAGAGAACGTGGACGTCATCGATGCCGACGGCGTCGGGGTGCAGTTCGACTTCGCCCAATCCGGGCGCGTGACCCTGGTCATGCAGGGCGACATGGACATCTACGTCGTCTTCGGTGTGGACGACGTTTCCGATATCGTGTTCATCTGATCCTTGGGGACGGAGATGGGGAACTGTGTGATGAAACATTGGATCGCAGGCGCGGCCTTCGGGGCCTTCGCGTTCGTTGCGGCGGCGCCGGCCGAGGCGTCGTTGGTGGATCTCGGCGGTTTCCTTCCGCCCGATGCGGGCGACCTGATCTATTCGTCGCCCGACGCGACGGTCAGCGCGATCGCCGGCATCATCGACGCGTCGACGCCGCCCGGGCCCGCGCCGGACTTCTTCGTGGATTTCGTGCTGTCGGGAGCCTTCGGGGCCCCGGCGCTGGAGTTGCTGGCGCCTGATCTTTCCGGCGTCGCCACCGATGCGGCAGGGGCGCCGACGGCCTATGAGGCGTTGATCGATCTTGACGGGTCGGACGATTTCGCCCTGGTGCGGCTGACGCCGTTCGTCGGGGCCGTGCCGTTCGATTTCGACAACGGCACGATCGGCGCGCCGGCTCTGGCCGAGGTCTACGCCCTCCGGCGGGACGGCACGAATGCCGAGATTCCGCTGCCGCTGACGGCCCCGCTGCTCCTGACCGCGCTCGGCGGCCTGGCCCTGGCAGCCCGACGACGCGCCGCCTGACGCGCTTTCGACCGCTGCAAACGGGCCGCCGGATCCTTCCGGCGGCGTTTTTCGTCGCCTTAAGCCTGCCGCAGCGCAGCAAGGCGCGGCTTAGCCGCGATCTTTCCCTCCGTTCCCAAACGAAACTGCTGCGTTGCAGCAATCATGTCGGATTTGCGATATAGATGTTTCGAAGGCGACATCATACGGAGAGCGACATGAAAGATACGGCCCCCCACCCCCTCACGGAGGCGGAGCAGATCTCGGACATCGCCTTCGGGTTCATGGGGTCCAAGGCGCTCTTCGCCGCGCTGCACCATGGGCTCTTCACCGCGCTGGCCGCCGGGCCCCTGACGGCGGAGGAGGCGGGCGCCGCCGCCGGCCTGCATCCTGAACGGGCGCGCACGCTGCTCACCGCCCTGGTCTCGCTGGGTCTCGTGACGGTCGACGCCTCGCGCTACGGCAACTCCCCCGCGGCGGAGGCGTTCCTGGTCAAAGGCGCGAAGTACGATTTCGGCGATTACCTGCGTCTGCAGGTGGATCGGCAGATGTACCGGCTGATGGACCAGCTCGACGGCGCCCTCGCCGGAACGCTGGGCGAAGACGACACCAAAAGCTACGCGGAATGGTTCGCCGACCCGGCGGAGGCCAAGCTCTACTCCGACAGCCAGCATTCCGGCAGCCTGGGACCCGCGCGCGGTCTCGCCAAGCTGGCGGATCTTTCGGGCGGCAAGCGACTGCTGGACGTGGGCGGCGGCACCGGCGCCTTCGCGATCACGCTGGCCAAGGCGTTTCCGGATCTGACGGTCGACATCGTCGATTTCCCCAACGTGGCCGCCGTGGGTCGCGGCTACGTGGCGGCGGCGGACCTCGACGACCGCATCTCCTACGTCGAGGGCAACGCGCTGGAGACGGACTGGCCGCGCGGGCAGGACGCCATCCTGATGAGCTACCTCTTCAGCGGCGTGCCGGGCGAGATGCATGCGGGCCTCATCGACCGGGCGCGCGATCACCTCGTGCCGGGGGGGCGGTTTCTGCTGCATGACTTCGTGGTCAACTCCGACCGCACCGGCCCGCGCCTGGCTGCGCTCTGGCAGCTGCAGCACACGGCCTTCACGCCGACGGCGCGCAGCCTGGACGACGCCTGGCTCGAAACGGCCCTCCTGCGCGCCGGGTTCGAGGACGTGTCCGTCCGTCCGATGATCCCGGGCCTGACCATGCTGGCCATGGGGCGCCGCCCCGACTGACCCGCGCCCGAAGGCCGAGCGAAGCATGCCCCCGACCCGGTCCGGGGCGAGCCGCCCCTATGGCCGCGCGGTCGGGCTCAGCCGGCGGGGGCGGGAAAGCGCGCCTGCCAATGCCGGGCGATCTGCAGGCGCGTGGTCGTCCAGATCTCCGGATGGCCGGCGATCTCGTCGAGGAACCGGGCCAGCGCCGCCGCTCGGCCCGGGCGGCCGATCAGCCGGCAGTGCAGGCCCACGGTCATCATTTTCGGCGCCCCGGCGCGCCCCTCCTCCAGCAGCACCTCGACGCTGTTGGAGAGGTACTCGTGGAACGCCCCCGCGCTGCCCCAGCCCTGGCTGGAGATGAAGCGGGCGTCGTTAGCGTCGAGCGTGTAGGGCAGCACCAGCTGCGGCCCCGCCGTCGTCGGCGCCCAATAGGGCAGATCGTCGGCGTAGCTGTCGGCGCAGTAGGCGAAGCCGCCCTCCTCCGCCACCAGCTCCAGCGTGTTGACGGAGCACCGGCCGGTGTACCAGCCCAGCGGCCGGTGCCCGGTCGCGGCCGCATGCCGGGCGACGGCGTCGCGCATATGCGCACGCTCCTCCTCCGGCGAAAAATCCTTGTAATCGATCCAGCGCAGCCCGTGCGACGCGATCTCCCATCCGGCGGCGTTCATCGCCTCGACCGCCGGCGGATTGCGCTCCAGCGCCATCGTCACGCCGTAGACCGTGACCGGCAGGCTGCGCCCCGTGAACATGCGGTGCAGGCGCCAGAAGCCGGCGCGCGCGCCGTAATCGTACATGGACTCCATGTTCCAGTGCCGCTGGCCGGGCCAGTTCGTCGCCTGCGTCACCTCGGACAGGAACGCCTCCGACCGGTCGTCGCCGTGCAGCAGGCACAGCTCGCTCCCCTCCTCGTAGTTGATCACGAAATTCAGCGCGAGCTTGGCGCCGCCGGGCCAGTCGGGGTCGGGGGTCGCGCCGCCGTAGCCGATCAGGTCGCGGGGATAATCCGGGTGCGGCGTCATGGGACGGCTCCTTCGATCTGGGCCAGGAAAGCGTCGATCTCAGCGAGCGCCTGCGGCCAGGCCGGGTCGTAGTCGGGCATCACGTGATTGCGGCTGTCCAGCGCGACGAAGCGGGCGTCGGGGATGCCCGCGGCCAGGCGCCGGCCCTGATCCGGCGGCTGCAGACGGTCGCCGCGGGCGTGCAGGACCAGCGTCGGACAGCTCACGCGCGGCAGGATGTCGGTCACATCGATGCGCCCG
Organism: Pseudomonadota bacterium; assembly: GCA_039816075.1. GTDB lineage: Bacteria > Pseudomonadota > Alphaproteobacteria > Rhodobacterales > Rhodobacteraceae > Albimonas. Next base: position 6,422 of record JBCBYE010000007.1, read on the forward strand.
GTCGCCTCGCGGAAGCGGCCGAAATCCTCGGCGGTGATGCAGGCCCGCATGTGTTCGGCATAGACCGCCTGATCGTCGGGCGAGGCGTCGGGGCCGAGGATGCGGGCGAAATGGTCCCGGATCGACGGATACTCGCCGTCCCATCCGACCCGTCCCATGGCGTTGAGCAGCTCGGCCAGCTCGCGATGCTGCGCATCCGACCGCGCCAGAGGCCCCTGGGCGAAGCCGCCGATGAAGATCAGGCCGGAAATCAGATCGGGTCGCCGCGCGGCCAGCGTGCAGGCCGCGGGGCAGCCTTGCGACACGGCGATCACCGGAACCCGCTCGACCCCGGCGGCGATCATCACCGCCTCCAGATCGTCGGCGAAACGCTCCGCCGACAGCTCGAACTCGCCGCGGTCCGACAGGCCGTTGCCGCGCTGGTCGAAGCGTATGAAGCGCCGCCGCTCGGCCAGGTCGGCCATCCAGCCCGCGTTGAGGGTGCGCCAGTCCTCTTCGAGGTGCTGGATCCAGTTGGGCGCCTTGACCAGCGGCGCCCCCTCGCCGATGGCGGTCCAGGCGAGGCGGACGCCGTCGGCGGAGGCGGCGAAGCGGATGCGCTGGCTCTCCGCGAAACGATTGAGCCGAGCCTCGGACCGACCGCCGTTCAGATCGACGGAGAGCGCCTCGACCGGCCGCGGAACGCCCTTGAGGCGGATCATGCCCTTGGGATGCAGCGCCGCGTCATGGCCTCCGCCCGCCAGGTCCGCCGTCAGGCGTGAGACGAGGACGCCGCCCGGCGGCGCGGCGGCCTGCAGTCGGGCGGCGATGTTCACCGCATCGCCGAACACGTCGTCGCCGTCCTGCGTCACGTCCCCGGCATGCACGCCGGCGCGCAGGCGCAACGACCCGGCCTGCGTCGCCGCCGCCTGCTGAATGCGCGCCGCCGCGGTCATCGCGTCCGCCGCGCTGTCGAAGATCGCGAGCGCGCCGTCGCCCATCAGCTTGAAAAGCCGGCCGGTCCGCGCCCGCAGCTCCGGTCGGACCACGCCCCGCAGCAGGGCGGCGACGGCCGCCAGCGTGCCAGGCGCGTCCCGCGCCATCGCGTCGGTGTAGCCGACCACGTCGAGCGACAGGATCGCGGCGAGCCGTCGGGACATGGGCGCGCTCAGTTTCCGACCACGTCCACGACGCCGCCGCAGCCCGGCCGGCGCGTCGCCCCGGCGCGCAACAGGTTGCCCAGCGGCGTCGTCCCCGCCACGACCGTGCCGCGCAGGCTCAGCCGCAGCTCCTGGATCAGGCCGTCGCCGCAGACCACTTCGACCCGGTCGCCGGCGCCGCGGCCGAAGGCCTGATCGAAGGCATCGCGGATGTCCTCGGGCTCCAACCGGTCGCCGGCATAAGTCTCGAACAGCACCGCCACGTCCGAGGCGTTGAGCTGCCGCATCAGCCAGACGGAATCCTCGAAATACTCGTCCGCGCCGCCCGCCGCGCCGTAGCAGGAGCCGTGCTTGGCCCATTGGTGCCGGTGCAGGCCCGAAGCGGCGCCGGGCATCACGCGGATCACCTCCAGCCCCGTCGCCCGGTCCACCGATGGGCGGGGCAGGTCGGACCAGCGCAGTCCCTTCAGGTACTCGGCCTCGCCGCAATACTCCCGGCTGCGCGGTTGCGGCCAAAGGCCGTGCAGGACGAAGCCGCGCTCGGCCGAGGGCAGGGCCCCGCGCTCCAGCGCCTGGCATTCGCGCCGGCCGCCCACCTCCTCGCAGAATGCCGGCAGCCAGGAGGCGGCGAGCAGATTGTCGGTCGATCCAGGCTCCGCCGGCGCGGGCGCGGCGGCCGCCTGCACGCGAAGGCATGCCGCCTCGACCCAGCGCAGCGGTTCGGACGGCGCGCCCGGCACCAGAAGGCGCAAACGCGCTCCATCGCGGCTGATCTCGTGCACGTCGTAGGCTGCGCCGGGGGTCAGCCGCACGTCGCCGGGATTGGTGCCCTTGCGCACCGATTGCATCGCCGGACAGGCGGAGAGGGCCTCGGCCGTGCCCTCCGGTCCCGCGGCCCAGGCGGCGGGGGAGAGGAGCGCGACCGACACGGCGGCGGCGATCAGGATGCGGATCGGCATGGCGAAGGGCTCCGACCAGAGAGGGCGACGACCCTGATCCTAGCGCGCCGACGCCCGGTCGGTCGATGCCGTCAGGCCGATAGTCGGTCAGCCCCCAGATGCCGCGCCGCCAGGGCGCAGACCAGCGCGGCGGCCGACGCGGCGGCGCCCAGCCAATAGGCCCCGGCGCCGAACTGCGGGTAGATCTGGCTCGACGCCCAGGTCAGCGCCAGCATCAACGTCGTGCCCGCCACGGTCTGAAACAGCGCCTGCGCGCCGCCCGACATCCGTTCCGGCACCGCGGCGCGCAGAAAGGCCATGGCCCCCAGATGACTCGCCGCGAAGGTCAACGCATGGCTCGCCTGCAGCACCCACAACGCCAGGCCCGTGGGATCGGCCGTCATCAGCGCCCAGCGGAGCGCGCCGGCGGCCCCGGCCAGCGCCAGGGCGCCGGTCGCGCCCAGACGCCGGGTCAGCCAGGCGCCCGCCAGGCTCATCAGCGCGATCTCCACGGCGACGCCCCAGGCCCAGAGATTGCCGATCTCGCCCTCGCTCAGCCCCAGCGCGCGCCAGTGCAGCGAGCCGTAGGCGTAAAGCGTCGCATGACTCGCCTGCGACAGGGCGGCGGCGGCGATCACCAGCGCGAAGACCGGACGCAGGGCCAGGCGCGCCAGCTCCCGCGTGCTCGGCCGCGGGCCGGGGGCGACGCGACCGCCGCCGGGATGTGTCCAGCCCAGAACGCTTGCGACGGCGAGCAGCGCCACCAGAGTCCAGAGCGCCGCGTCGGCGCCCCAGATCTCCACGCCGTAGCCCAGCGCCAGACTGGCGCCCAGGAACGCGGCGGAGCCCCAGGCCCGCACGCGCGCATAATCGAACCTCCCGTCCCGCGCCGCCGCCAGGCCCAACGCATCGCCGATGGGCACGAGGGCGGCCAAGACCCCGGTGGTGATCAGCGTGCCGATCAGCAACGCCGTGCGTGAGGCGATGCCCAGATGCCATAGGAACGCCAGCGCCCCCAGCGCGCACATGGCCGCCAGGGCCAGCCGACGCGCGCCGTGCCGATCCGCCAGCACGGGCACCGCCGCGCCGAAGGCCAGGCGCGCGCCGAAGCTGAGCGTCATGTAGAGACCCACTTCCTCGCCCGTCAGGCCCCAATCGGCCAGCCATATCGGCCAGAACGGCAGATGCACGCCCAGCGCCGCGAACATCGCCGCATACCAGGCGGAGGTGCGCGCCCCGGCGAAGCGGGGCGGCGTCGGCGAGGCGACGGCGTCGGAGGAGGCGGCCATGGGCGAGGATTCCGCAGCAGGACGGGCCCGATCCTTTACGCCTCCGCCGCGCCGTGGGGAAGCGCGTCGACGGGCCGGGCGTCGACGGCCTTGTGACCTCGCCCGGTCTCCGGGCCGCGGTCAGACGCCCCCGGGCAGGCCGAAGGCGGCATAGGGCAGCCAGCGCACCGGATCGCCGGGGGCGATATCGGGGCCGTCGTCAGGCAGCTCCACCAACCCATCGGCCCAGGCCAGCCCGGTGACGAGGCCGGACCCCTCGGACCGGAACGCCTCCGCCGCCCCCTCGGCGGTCAGGCGCGCGCGCAGGTATTCCCGGCGCCCCGGCTTGCGGCGCTTGGCGAAGGCGGCGGGAACCTCTCGTCCCTCCGGCGCCCGCCATCCCGCGCCCGCCAACGCGAGCAGCGCCGGGCGCGCGAAGATCAGCGCGCAGACGAAGGCGGCCACCGGGTTGCCCGGCAGGCCGAACACCGCCGCCCCGTTCCAGACGCCCAGGGACAGCGGGCGCCCCGGCTTCATGGCGATGCGCCAGTCGCCCAGGGCGCCGGCCTCCTCCAGCGCGCGGCTGACATGGTCCTCGTCGCCGCCGCTGGCGCCGCCGGAGCAAAGGATGGCGTCCGCCTTCGACGCGCCGGCGTCGAGCGCGCGGGTCACCGCGTCGCGGCGGTCCGCCGCGCGGCCCAGGTCCAGGGTTTCGAACCCCCAGGCCTGCGCAAGCGCCAGCAGCGCCGGGCGATTGGCGTCCATCACCGCCTCCGACGGGCCCTCGCCCGGATCCGCCAGCTCGTCCCCGGTGGACAGCACCGCCACGCGCAGCCGGCGCCGCACCGGCAGCGTCGCGAGGCCGGCCGCCGCAGCGACCGCCAGGTCCTGCGGCCCCAGCAGACGGCGCGCGGGCAGCGCCGCATCGCCCGGCCTCAGGTCCTCGCCCGCCTGCCGCACGTTGGCGCCTGCGCGCAGGCCGGGCCGCAGGCGCACCTCCTCCGCGGTCAGCCCCACATCCTCGTCCAGCACCACCGTGTCGGCCCCCGCAGGCAGCGCCGCGCCTGTCAGGATGCGCCGCGCCGCGCCGAGGTCGACCGCGGGCCCGTCGGCGCCGGGCGCCGCGCGGCCCGGCAGCCGCCGCAGCCGCTCCGGATCCGCGCCGGTCAAGGAGGCGGCGGCGAAGGCCCAGCCGTCGACCGCCGAGTTGGCGCGCGGAGGATTGGCCCGCAGCGCCGCCGCATCCTCGGCCAGCACGCGTCCGCCTGCCTGCGCCAAGGGCACGGTCTCGATCCCCACCACGCAGGCGCAGCGATCCCGCAGGGCCGCCAGCGCGTCGTCCACCGGCGTCCAGCTTTGCCCCGGCGGCAGCGCGAAGCAGTCGTTGCGCAGTCGGGGCGGGTCCGCGCTGCTCATCCCGCGCCGGCGCCCAGCAGGAACCCAGCCACCGCCTCCGGCGCGTCCAGATCCAGGTGCGGCCGGTCCGCGCCGGACGGACGCGCCCCCGGCGTGACCACCGCCTTCACCGTCTCGCTTTCCATCGCGAAGGGGGGCTGGCCTGTCTCTGGCCGCCACGCCTCGATCTTGGCATGGGGCAGTCGCTTCCACCCCTCGGCCAGCACCACGTCGCAGGGCGACAGCCGGGCGACCAGGTCCTCCAGCGTCGGCTCGTCCGCGCCCCGCAACTCCGCCATCAGGGCCCATCGCGTTCCCGACGCGACCAGCACCTCGCTCGCCCCCGCCTCCCGGTGTCGATGGCTGTCGCGCCCCGGCTGGTCCACGTCGAACCCGTGGTGAGAGCGCTTGAGCGTCGAGACCCGCAGCCCCCGCGCCGTCAGCGCGCGCAAGATCCCCTCGACCAGCGTGGTCTTGCCGGAGTTCTTCCAGCCCGTGACGCCCCACAGGATCATGCCGCGCGGTCCCCATGGGCGCGCCAGAGGCGCTCGGCCTGCGCCAGGTCGTCGGGGGCGTTGACGTTGAAGAAGGGGTCGAAGGGCTCGACCGGGAACTCGACGAGGGCGCAGCCCGCGTCCTCGGCCGGGGCCACGACGCGGCGCGCGCCGGCGGCGAGGGCCGCGCGCACGGCTCCGCGCAGATCGGTTCGCCACAGGGCGAAGGTGGGGTGGCGGGCGCGGAAATGCGGCGCACGCTCCGGGTCGGGCGTGCAGGCCATGGCGACGGGCGCCTGCGCGGCGGCGAGGCGCGGGGCGAGGTCGCGAGGGAAGAACGGCGTGTCCCAGGCCACGGTCAGCAGGGCGGGCGCGCCGAGCCCGGCGGCCCAGTCGAGCCCGGCGAGGATGCCGGCGAGGGGGCCGGGTCGCGCCTCCACTCCCTCGGGCAGGTCGTCGGGCAGCACCGGCAGGCCCCAGGCGCCGAGGCGCGCCGGGTCGCCGTTGGCGTTGAGCGCGACGGGTCCCGCCTGCCCGGCGAGCCGGTCCAGAACATGGCCGAGCAGCGGCCGCTCCCCGACCTTCAGCAGGCCCTTGTCGCCGCCGCCCATGCGGCGGGCGGCGCCGCCGGCGAGGATGACGCAGGGCGGGCTCATCGCCCGCGTCCGGCGGCGATGCGCCACTCTTCCAGGATCGCCTTTGTCTCGCCCAGCCGCGTCCCCTCAGGCAACGACGCGCGCGGGATGGGGATGGGGAACGCACCGGTCGCCAGGATCAGCGCATCGGTGTCGTGGACGATCCGTTCGACATGGCGCCAGCCCAGCGTCAGCGAGGCGTCTCGCCCCCCGAAGGCCCGGCCGTGAGGGTCGAGGGTCAGGCGCACCGGGCCCAACCCGTCCGCGATCGCACGAACCGCATGGCCGAACGCCGCACGATCCGTCTCTTCCATCGCGCTCGACGCCGCATGCTGAAAAACGAAGACGACGGCCGCCAAGGCGAGCATCGTCCGAGGGCCCGGTCCGTCTCCCCGGACGATCAATACGATCAGCGGAACGAAGCCCATCACGAGGGTCAGCAGGGTCCAGGGCCCGACCTTCCATCGCGCCGGGCGGTTCGGCGACAGCGACCGTCCGACGCGCATCAGCGTGCGCCATTCGGGGTTGGGCCGCAGGAGGGCGACGATCGCATCGGTCATGCCTGCGGCCCCGTCCGCATGTCGGGACGCGCCGTGACGTTCGGAGCGTGCCGGGCTTTGGGCAGCGCGCGGGTCGGGGTCGGCCGGACCGTGGACGTCAGGCTCACGTCGTCCATGTCATGGGGCATGCGGGTCACGGCGAGTCCGGCGATGCGGGGGTCAGGATGCTGCCGGCGCAGCGTCGCCCCCTGCGGCCCGAAGCGCAAGCCGAGGGCCATCGCCTCGGCTTCGGCGTCGATCCTGCAGGGCCCGACGCGCCTTGCGGCCCATCGGCGCCGGACAGGGTTTCGGCGGCGTCGCGCAAGGCGTGGGCGGGCCTGGAGTCCTCTTTCGGAGCCGGATCGTCGCCGAGGGCCTCTCCGGGGGATGCGGTCGGCTCCGAGGCAGGGCCGGGTCCTCAAACGTCAGCCCGGTCCGGTGGAGGCACAGGCGGCGGTCCCTCCGTTCGACCGGAGGCGGCATGAAGCGAGCGCTGGGGTCGAGGAGGGAGCGCTGCGCCGCGATGGCGCGCGCGGCGAGCGGCGGACCGCCGACATCAAGGGCGCCAGGTTGCGCCGCCGCGGCGCTCGTGCAGGCCCCGGCGCGGGCATTGAGCGCAGGAGGCCCCGGATCAAGTCCGGGGCGAGGCGGCGCCTGGCTGCGGGGGCGGGACGACCTCGGGCCGGCGCGGCGCCACGGGTCAGGCTTGGCCGAAGCCCGCCGGCGGGTCGAGCCGGGCGATGTCATTCATCCAACCCACGGTCGTGTGCGGACCGGCCCACAAGCCCTCGAAACGCCGGTCGAGCGCCGCGCTCTCCACGACGTCGTTTCGGATGGCGATCATCGTTTCGACGCAGTCCATGGGTTGGCAGGCGATCAGCATCCGGCATGCGTCGTCGTGAAGGACGTTCGGCCGCCGTCCCTCCATCCGCCAGTTCGGGCTCGGCGCCCCGGTCCGGCGGTCTCGCGCCCGCAGGTCGGCCACCGTCAGGCGCCGGCACGCCTCGACCTGGTGGTGAGCGGCCGAGAGACCGTCCGCTCCGACCGCGTCGAACGCGTCGGCGAAGGCCGGCGCCAGCGCGGACGGCAAGGCGTCGCAATCGGGCGGAGAAAGCCCCTCGTCGTCCTGAAACGCCTCGATGCGGGCCATGAGATCCTGGTCGATGAGATGCGCGAAGCGAAAGGGCGCGAGGTCGGCCGTTCGCGAGGACACGCCTGCGCAGGTCATCAGCATGGTGGTCCAGACCATGGTTGCGAAATCGGGCGCGGCGCACCGGCGGCCGATTTCGGCCAGCGTCCTCGTCCGCGCGCGCTGCGCGTCCTGGAAGGGGTGCAGGGCGATGAAGACGCGGTCGTAGCAGCCAGCCCAGTATTCGAGGACCGGACGCTTGTCGCTAAGCCAGGGCGCGCTTCGCCGTCGGGTTTCGAGATCGCCGGTCATCCCCGCGCCCCTTTGCGGCGGTGCTTGACGTCTTCCTCTTCCACCGCCGCCGGGTCCGCGTCGCGCCGCAGACGATGTTCGCCGCTCAGGCACAGGAACCGGCGGCCGCGCAGGCGGCCGATCAGGGTCAGGTCCACCTGCCGCGCGAGGTCCACGCCCGAGGCGGTGAAGCCGGAGCGCGAAACCAGCGCCGGCAGGCCCATCAGGGCGCATTTGATCACCATCTCCGACGTCAGCCGGCCGGTGGTGTAGAGCAGCTTGCCCTCAGGCCCCACACGCTCCATCCGCATCCAGCCGGCGATCTTGTCCACCGCGTTGTGGCGGCCGACATCCTCCATGTAGACCAGCGGGCGGTCGCCTTCGCACAACACCGTGCCGTGGATCGCGCCGGCCTCCAGATACAGGCTCGGCGTCAGGTTGATGATCTTCGACAAGGCGTAGAGGTCCGAGGTGCGCACCTGCGTCGGGGGCAGGGTCAGACCCTCCAGCCCCGCCATCACGTCGCCGAACAGCGTGCCGACCGCGCAGCCGGACGTGCGGGTGACCCGGCGCAGGCGGTCCTCGTAATCGGTCTCGCGCGCGGTGCGCACGACCACCGCCTCGGCCTCCGCATCGTGCGCCACCGCGGTGATCTCGTCGTCGGGCAGCAGCATGCCCTGGTTCGTCAGGTAGCCGACGGCCAGCGCCTCGGGATGGTCGCCGAGGGTCATCGCCGTCACGATCTCCTGACGGTTGAGGTAAAGCGTCAGCGGGCGCTCCTCGACCACCGACGCCTCCACCTCCCGCCCCTCCTGATCGAGCCCCAGAACGCGGCGCGTCAGGCCCGGCGCGGCGGGGTCCGGGGCGATCAGATAGCCTTGCATCGGCTTTGGTGACGGCATGCCGCACGATCCTTCATGGCGCCGGGGGTGGATCCGCGCGGCGCGGCGAACAACTGAATCGCTGCAGCTTCGTCCCAACCCGCGCCGGGAGGCAACATGACCGCGACCGACGCCCCCGACTCTGCGCGCCCCCGGCACGACGCCGGCCTTCGGCGCGGCTTTCGCGACGGCGGGCTGGCCGGTCTGCCGTTTCTGGTGGTCGCGATCCCCTTCGGAATGCTCTTCGGCGCCGTGGCGACCGAAAGCGGGCTCGACCTGCTGAGCACCATGGCCATGACCTCCATCGTCATCGCGGGCGCCTCGCAGTTCGCCTTCCTGCAGCTGATGAACGACGGCGCGCCGGCGTTCGCGGCCTTCGGCGCCGCCTTGGCGGTGAACCTGCGCATGGCGATGTACTCGGCCTCGCTGGCGCCGCATCTGGGCGCGGCCCCGCTGCGCTGGCGTCTGATGCTGGCCTATTTCAACGTCGATCAGGTCTACGCCGCGTCCATCGCCCGCTATCAGGATCGCCCGGCCATGGGCCTTTGGGAGAAGATCGGCTTCTACCTCGGCGTCGCCGCGCCGATCTTTCCCGCCTGGATCGGGGGCACGCTGGCCGGCGCGCTGGTCGGGCGCGGCATCCCGCCGGAATGGTCGCTGGATTTCGCGCCTGCGGTGACCTTCATCGCCGTCTTCGCGCCGATGCTGCGCAGCCTGGCGGCGTTGGCGGCCTGCGCCGTCTCCGTCGCCGCGGCGCTGGCGCTATCCGTTCTGCCGTGGAGCCTGGGTCTGCCCATCGCCGGCGCGCTGGGTATGGCGGCCGGCGCCGGGGCGGAGCTGTGGCTGGAACGCCGCGCGGCGCGTCACGCCGCCGCCGACGCGGCCGGCGACGAGGGATCCGCCGTCGATGGAGCCGGGGCATGAGCGCGCTCGACGGCCCGCAGTTCTGGATCGCCATCGTTGCGCTGGGCCTCGCCACCTATCTGGTGCGGCTGAGCTTTCTCGGCCTCGTCGGCGGCTCGACCCTGCCGCCCTGGGCCCTGCGACTGCTGCGCTACGTGCCCGTGGCCGTTCTGCCCGCGCTGGTCGCCCCCATGGTGGTCTGGCCCGCCGCCTCCGGGGGAGAGACGGACCCCGTCCGCCTCGCCGCGGGCGCCGCGGCGCTGCTGGTCGGCGCGCTCGCCCGCAACCTGCTCGCAGCCGTGGGCGCGGGCATGGGCACGCTCTACGCGATGCAGGCCGTCCTGGCTTGAGGCGCGGCGCACGCGGCCGCCCCATGCGAGGCGCGAGGGCTCTCCCCGCGCCTCGCGCTCAGGCATCGCGCGTCAGCTCTGCTTGGCCAGAAGGTCCCGGATTTCCGCCAGCAGCTCCTCCTGGCTGGGGCCCTTGGGCTCCTCGGGCGCCGGCGCGTCCTCTTCGGCGCGCTTCAGGCTGTTCACGCCCTTGATGACGAAGAACAGGATCCAGGCGACGATCAGGAACGCGATCACGGCGTTGATGAAGACGCCGTAGGTGATGACCGCCAGCCCGGCCTCCTTGGCTTCGGCGGCCGAGGTCACCTCCTGCCCACTGAGGTTCAGGTACAGGCCCGAAAAATCGAGCCCCCCGGTGAACAGCCCGATGATCGGGTTGACGATGTCGGTCACGAAACTGGTGACGATGGTCGTAAACGCGGCGCCGATGACGATGCCGACGCCCATGTCGACCACGTTGCCTTTGACGGCGAACTCCTGAAACTCCTTGAGCATGCGCTTTGGCCCCTTCGCTGCGGCGCGCTCCCCCTCCGGAAGCGCGCTCCGAAAAGGTTAATACATCAACAATTCGTCCACATTGAGTCGTTCGTGAAGATGATTAGGTGACAGGCGGCGACGGTCCCTCCTTCCGCTGTCTCCCCACCCTCTCTCGATCTCCTCCGTCGCCGCGCCGCCTGCCAAGGAGCTTCCCGCATGGCCGATCTGTCCGCCTTTCCCATCACCTCGCGCTGGCCCGCCGCGCATCCCGACCGCATCCAGCTCTACTCCCTGCCGACCCCGAACGGCGTGAAGGTCTCCATCGCGCTGGAGGAGCTGGGCCTGCCCTACGAGCCGCATCTGGTCAGCTTCGCCACCGACGATCAGCTGACGCCGGAGTTCATCTCGCTCAATCCCAACAACAAGATCCCCGCCATCATCGACCCCGACGGGCCGGGCGGCGCGCCCATGGGCCTTTGGGAAACGGGGGCGATCCTGATCTACCTCGCCGACAAGACGGGCAAGCTGCTGCCGGCCGACGGACCGGCGCGCTACGAGACGATCCAGTGGCTGATGTTCCAGATGGGCGGCGTCGGGCCGATGTTCGGGCAGTTCGGGCATTTCTACAAATTCGCCGCCGACAAGGTGACGGAAAAGTACGGCGAGAACCGCTATGCCGACGAAAGCCGCCGCCTGCTCGGCGTGCTGGAGAAGCGTCTCGCGGGTCGCGAGTGGATCATGGGCGATGCCTACAGCATCGCCGACATCGCCATCTTCCCTTGGGTGGGCGTGCTCGGCACGTTCTACGATGCGGCCGACCGGCTGAAGCTCGACGAGTTCCCGACGGTCATGGACTGGATGGCCCGCGCCTCGGATCGTCCCGCCTCCAAGATCGGCCGCAACGTTCCCGCACGCGACTGAGCGCCGTCCCCGGGGACGGAGGCCGCGCCGCCGCTTTTGCGGCGCGGCGTTCGGCGGAGGGGGCTCGACGCCCCCTTCGTCGAAGCCCCGGACGAGGGGGCGGGCGCAGTCAGAGGATCAGGGGCGGCGCCCCTTCGTCCTCGCGCGCCGCGGCCGGCGCCGCGGGATCCCATCGGGACCCGACGAAACGGCCGGCGGTGACGCCGTTCGACGCCTCCGACAGCAGCCAGATCAGCGCCGCGTCCATGACGTTCACCGGCAGCAGCTTGCCGTCCGCGCCCGTGCGGCCCGCATCGCCGGGAATGAACGAGGTCGCCGTGGCGCCGCCCGGCAGCAGCGTGTTCACCGTGACGCCCGTGCCCTCCAGGTCCTGGGCGAACACCCGCGTCATGGCGTCCAGCGCCGCCTTGCTGGGCCCGTAAGGCGCATAGCCGCGGCGCACCATGGTCACGCGGCTGGTGGAGATGTTGATGATCCGTCCCCAGCCCTGGGCGATCATCGTCGGCGCCGCGGCGCGCGCCATCAGGAACGGGCCATCGACGTTGCTGCGCACGATCTCCCGCCACGCGTCGGCGGGCGTGTCCCAGAATTTCTCCGGCGCCTGCGTGAAGGTCTCGGACCACTCGCGGGGGCCTCGGCCGGCATTGTTGACCAGCGCGTCGATGCGGCCGAAGCGGCGGCCCGTCTCCTCCACCGCCCGCTCGGCCTGTTCGGGGTCGCCGGCATCGGCCAGAACGCCGGCGACGCGATCGGCGCCGAAGGTCTCCGCCACGTCCGCCACCGCGGCCTTCAGCTCGTCCGCGCTGCGCGCGGCCGTCAGCATCAGCCGCCAGCCCGCGCCCGCAAGCGCGTGGGCGAAGCTCAGCCCGATGCCCCGGCCGCCCCCGGTGACGATGCAGACCTTGTCCATGTGCGCTCTCGTCCGCCGTCAGTGCTTTTCGAACAGCCAGCCCTGGCCCGGGAACCGATCCTCGATCCCCATGGCGCGCAGCGCGTGCCAATAGGTGGCGGCGTTGATGGGAATGAAGGGCTTGGCGTATTCCGCCTCCAGCTCTCGGCAGAGCTTCACCATCGACATGTTGGTGCCCACCTGCACGAAGGCGTCGACGTCGTCGCCGTCCATTTCGGCCACGTGGCGACGCAGCTCCTCCGGCTGCACCTGCGCGATGGCGACAGGCGAGGCGCATTTCAGCCCGCGGAAGCGCACCACCTCGAAGCCGCAATCCTGAAAGAACAGCGTCACGTTCACGTCCGAGACGGGCATGTAGGGCGAGATCACGGCGATCTTCTTGGCGCCGACCAGGTTCAGCGCCGCCTCGCAGGCGAAGGAGCCGGCGGACACGCCCAGGCCGCAATAGTCGCTCAGCTCCTGCATGCGCTTTTCTGACGGGGCGCGGCCATCCCAGAACATCAGCGCGCTCATGCCCATGACCAGATAGTCGGGCTCGCAGGTCTTGCAGCGGTCGACCGCGTCGCGCAGCGTGCTGCCGATCGCCTCCACCAGCGCGACGAAGTCGTCGTCGCTTTTGACGGACATGTTGGGCACGTAGATGCGGCCGAAATGGTTGGTGACCCCGTCGAGACCCCCGGCCACGCGGAAGGTGTCCATGTCCGGCTGCACGACCGTGTTCGTCGACGGCGCGACCACCGCGAACTTGCAGCGCCAGCCCAGCGCGTCCCGGCCCATCGGCGGCCCCCTTCCTGTCCAACGTTCGGTTGTCCGGACAATTCATGCCCTGTTGTCCGGACAAATGCGCGTGAGCGCCGTGAGGTCAATGCGGGCATTCATATCACGTCGAAACTTTTCCGGCTCGTGGGAGCCGGAGCGGAAAAAGGACCGATCATGCCGCTCGAGATGAACCGCGAGGTCTTCATCACCTGCGCCGTCACCGGCTCGGGCGCCACGCAGGACCGCAGCCGCGAGGTGCCGCGCTCGCCCGCCGAAATCGCGGCGAGCGCCATCGCCGCCGCCGAGGCCGGCGCGGCGGTCGTGCATTGCCATGTGCGCGACCCCGACACCGGCGCGCCGGCGCGGGACGGCGCGCTCTACCGCGAACTGACCGAGCGGGTGCGCGACGCCGGCACGGACGTGGTGCTGAACCTGACCACGGGCATGGGCGGCGACCTGACCTTCGGCGGACCGTCCGCGCCGCTGCCCCTGACCGCGGGCACCGACATGGTCGGGGCGGAGGAGCGGGTGGCGCATATCTTCGATTGCCGGCCGGAGCTGTGCACGCTCGACTGCGGCACGATGAACTTCGCCGAGGCCGACTACGTGATGACCAACACGCCCGGCATGCTGCGGGCCATGGCCGCGCTGATCCGCGAGGCGGGGGTCAAGCCGGAGATCGAGGCCTTCGACACCGGTCATCTGTGGCTGGCCAAGGCCCTGCACGCCGAGGGGCTGATCGAGGATCCGCCGCTGGTGCAGCTTTGCATGGGCGTGCCCTGGGGCGCGCCGGACGATCTGGGCACGTTCCTGGCCATGCGCGGCGCCGTGCCGGCGGATTGGGAATGGTCGGCCTTCGCGCTGGGACGGCACGAGATGCCCTACGTGGCCGCGTCGGTTCTGGCCGGCGGCAACGTTCGCGTGGGGTTGGAGGACAACCTGTGGCTCGATCGCGGCGTGCCGGCGACGAATGCCGGCCTGACGGCGCGCGCGGTCGAGATCGTCGAGCGGCTGGGCGCGACGATCCTCGGACCCGAGGCGGTGCGGGCGCGCCTGGGACTCGAAAAGCGGCCGCCGGCGTGATCCGCGACGCGCGCGCCCCCGATCGAGCGACGGCGCCCACCCGCCCGCCCCCGCCGCCGCCCGATGGGGGGCGCGCTCGGCGCGTCGCG
>JBCBYE010000773.1:0-2012 GCA_039816075.1 Pseudomonadota bacterium
CGTCCGCCTGGCCGAGGTGCTGCCCGCCGATCTCGAGGACGGCGTCGCCGCCCAGGCGCTCGACTCCGTCCGTCAGGCCGTGGACGGCGGCGTGGCGCAGGATCTCTACGCGTATTACGCCGCCGAGGTGCAGGAGCAGATCGCGCCCAGCATCAACACGCTCAACCTCGAACAGGCGATCAACGCCTTGCGCGGGGGGCATGGCGGCGGCTACTGAGCCGCTCATGCGCATCCTCCCCGATTTCGAAACCTTCGAGGCCGCCTTCGCCGGCGGCCGCGCCCAGGCCCTCTGGATCACGCTGCCCGCGGATCTGGAGACGCCGGTCTCCCTGATGCTCAAGCTGGCGCGCGCGCGCTCCATGTCCTTCATGCTCGAAAGCGTGACGGGGGGAGAGATCCGCGGCCGCTACAGCTTCATCGGCATGAAGCCCGATCTGATCTGGCGCTGCCGCGGCGATCTGGCGGAGATCAACCGCTCCGCCCGCTGGGACGCCGAGGCGTTCGAGCCCGATGAGCGCAAGCCGCTGGAAAGCCTGCGCGCGCTGCTCGCCGAAAGCCGCATCGACCTGCCGGAGCATCTGCCGCCCGGCGTGGTCGGCCTTTTCGGCTATCTCGGCTACGACATGGTGCGGCACATCGAGCGGCTGCCGGAACCGAACGCCGACCCCATGGGCCTGCCCGATGCGGTGATGATGCGCCCCACGGTGGTGGCGGCGGTGGACGGCGCCAAGGACGAGGTCACCTTCGTCACGCCGATCTGGCCCGACGGCGGCGAAAGCCCGCGCGCCGCCTACGCCCGCGCGGCGGAGCGGCTGTCGGACGTGCTCGCCGACCTCGACCGAGCCGTGCCGACCGATCGCGAAGCGGGCGAGGAGGCGGAAATCGGGGAGCCGTCCTCCAACACCACGCCCGAGCAGTTCCGCGACATGGTGCGCCGGGCCCGCGACTACATCGCCGCCGGCGACGTCTTTCAGGTCGTGCCGTCGCAGCGTTGGGCCGTGGACTTTCCGCTGCCGCCCTTCGCGCTCTACCGCGCGCTGCGGCGCACGAACCCCTCGCCCTACATGTTCCATTTCGATTTCGGCGGCTTCCAGGTGATCGGGGCGAGCCCCGAGATCCTGGTGCGCGTGCGCGGCGGCACGGTGACGATCCGTCCCATCGCCGGCACCCGCCCCCGCGGCGCCACGCCCGCCGAGGACGACGCGCTGGAAGCCGATCTGCTGGCGGACGAGAAAGAGCGGGCCGAGCATCTGATGCTGCTCGATCTGGGCCGCAACGATGTGGGCCGCGTGGCCAAGATCGGCACGGTCGGCCCGACCTCCACCTACACGGTGGAGCGCTACAGCCATGTCATGCACATCGTCTCGAACGTCGAAGGACAGCTGCGCGACGACGTGGACGCGCTGGAGGCGCTGCTGGCCGGCCTGCCCGCCGGCACGGTCTCGGGCGCGCCCAAGGTGCGGGCGATGGAGATCATCGACGAGCTGGAAGTCGAAAAGCGCGGCGTCTATGCCGGCGGCGTCGGCTACATCTCCGCCGCCGACGAGATGGACATGTGCATCGCGCTGCGCACCGCGGTGGTCAAGGACGGCAAGATGTACGTGCAGGCCGGCGGCGGCGTGGTCTGGGACAGCGATCCGGAGGCGGAGTTCCAGGAGACGGTCAACAAGGCCCGCGCCCTCATGCGCGCCGCCGAAGAGGCCGGCCGCTTCGCCGGGCGCGGCAACCGCTGAGGCGCGGCGCGCGACCGGCCCCTGGCGGGGCCGGCGTTTCCCCGGCACGCCTCCCGCCCGCCCTCCCCGGCGCGCCGGGGAAACGCAGGCGCCCTTGCGGCAGGCCCGTGCTTGCGGCCGGCCTCGGGCAGGGTCAGGCTTGCCGCCGCGCGCCCCGTTCCGCCCGCGCCTCGCCGGAGATCCCGCCATGATCGACGCCCAGCTGCCCGCCGGCCGCCACGCCCTCGCCGCCCTCGAAGAAGTCGTGCACGGCCGTCCCGCGGCCGAGGCGCTGGCCGA
>JBCBYE010000084.1:0-10418 GCA_039816075.1 Pseudomonadota bacterium
GTCATGGCTGATGATCGCGAACAAAGCGAGAGCTACGTTCAGTTTGAGATAAGCAAAAGACGTGAAGAATGGGATGCTCGCCTAACTGAGGCTGCAGAAAAAATTAGAAGTGGCAGCGAGGCTCGAAGGCGGTTTCTAGAACAACTTGAAGACAAGCCGCTTAAGCAGGCGCTGCAGTCAGGTGGTTTCTCTAAAACGTTCACAAATTAGCGTTTTCACCTTCAAAGTCGAAGTGGGATGATGACAAGGCTGTCCAGCTTTCTAACATCCCGCACGACGACGATGGGCGCAGCGCACGGATTACCCCATCCACCTCCGGCGCATCCCAGACCGTCCGTCCCACGGCGCCGTCGTCAAAAACCTCGTCCACCAGAACGGCCACCCTTCGCCCCACCTTCTCGGCCAGCTTCTCGGCGCTGATCTGCGCCGAAAGCTCCATGAGGCGGGCGCGGCGCTCCTCTTTCAGCTCTTCGGGGACCTGGCCCTCGAGGGCGTTGGAGGCGGCGCCGGGGACGTCCTCGTAGGCGAAGCAGCCGACCCGGTCGAGGCGGGCCTCCTTCAGCCAGTCCAGCAGAAACTCGAACTCGGCATCGGTCTCGCCCGGGAAGCCGGTGATGAAGGTGGAGCGGATGGCGAGGTCGGGGTTGAGGGCGCGCCAGGCGTGGAGGCGGTCGAGCGTCTGTTCGGACGCGGCGGGGCGGGCCATGCGCTTGAGCGTGTCGGGGTGGGCGTGCTGGAAGGGGATGTCGAGATAGGGGACGAGGCCGGACGTGTCCTCGGCCCGGCACATCAGGGGGATGAGGTCGTCGACATGCTTGTAGGGGTAGACATAGTGCAGGCGGGTCCAGACGGGGAGCTTTGAAAGCGCCTCGGCCAGATCCTGGATGTGGGCGCGCAGGGTGGCGTCGCGCCAGGTGCTTTCGGCGTGGCGCAGGTCTCGGCCGTAGGCGGAGGTGTCCTGGGAGATGACCAGCAGTTCCTTGACGCCGGCTTCGGCCAGCGCCTCGGCCTCGCGCAGGACGGCGGCGGCGGGGCGGGAGGCGAGTTTGCCGCGCATCTGGGGGATGATGCAGAAGCGGCACTTGTGATTGCAGCCCTCGGAAATCTTCAGATAGGCGTAGTGGCGCGGGGTGAGGCGCAGGCCCTGCGGGGGGATCAGCGTCTGGAAGGGATGCTCGGGCGGCGGCGCGTGGGCGCGGACGGCCGCGACGACCTCTTCGTATTGCTGGGGGCCGGTGACGGCGAGGACCTGCGGGTGGGCCTCGCGGATCAGCTCGGCCTCGTGACCCAGGCAGCCCGTGACGATGACGCGGCCGTTTTCGGCGAGCGCCTCGGAGATGGCGTCGAGGCTTTCGTCGCGGGCGCTGTCGAGGAAGCCGCAGGTGTTCACCAGGACCACGTCGGCGCCGGCGTAGTCGGGGGAGACCTGGTAGCCGTCGGCGCGCAGGCGGGTGAGGATCCGCTCCGAATCGACGAGGGCCTTGGGGCAGCCGAGCGAGACCATGCCGACGGCGGGCGGCGGCGCGGCGGGGTCTGAGGCGGGCATGAACGGCTCCTGCGGCGGCGGACGGGGCGGAGATGACGCGAAGGGCCCCGATTGGCAACCATGTAGAGGGTTTTCAGCCGGTTTACGGTCTGTTAGACATGAGGTCGGAAGCGTCTCCGAAACCTTGCGTGCAAGGGGGATGCGTGACGAGGGTTCATTGGCGGCGGGGACGCCAAGCGAGGAGTGGGAAATGCTGGGACTGAACAAGGGGATCGCGGGACTGGCTCTGGCGGCGACGATCGTCGCGCCGGGCGCGGCCCTGGCTGTTGCGTCGTTCGATTCCACGGGCACGGTCGAGGTGATCATCGGCGGCTTCTCGGCGCCGGGCGGATCGTTCTCGTCGTCCTACACGCCGGCGAACGGCACGGATTTCGGCTCGACCGGCGGCTACGCGTCGACCATCACCAACGATCTGGTGGTTCCGGCGGGCTCGGGCCCGACGACGACTCCCTTCAACGCGGTGGGCGCGTTCAGCGTGGGTTTCGGCGCCGTGTCGCCGAACCTCGTCGGCGTGCCCAGCGGCGGCCAGTCGGCGATCCCGCCGACGCCTTTCCCGCCGTTCACGCCGGGCGAGCTGGCGTTCACCGTCACGGCGCCGCAGTTCGAGTCTCTCTCGTACCAGATCTTCGCTCAGGTGACGCTGGATCTTGAAGCGCTGGCCGATGTGGGCGAGTTCGCGGCGGTCGAGGGCGTGTTCGTCCTTCGGGGCTTCGACAGCGACGGCAACGTGATCCTCGACGAAAACCTGAATGCGCGTCGCGCGACGGACGGGTCGAACTCCGGCGCCACGGGCCAGCTGTCCTTCCTCGAGGACGTGACGATCCCCGAGAACACGACCTACAGTTTCGTGGTGCGGTACTCGACCTTCGGCGAGGCGAACTCGCTGGCCGCCCCGCCGCCGACCAACGACATCCCGGTGCCCGCGGCGCTGCCGCTGCTGGCGAGCGCGCTGGGCGTTCTGGGCTGGATGCGCCGCCGCAAGGCCGCCTGAGCCCGACGGCAGATCCAAGGTCTTGAGGGCCGCTCCTTCGGGAGCGGCCTTTTTCGTGCGTAAAGGGCGCGAAAGGCTTGATCGACGCTGCGGGGGCGATGACGGGCCGGTTGGCGCGACTGATCTGATGTGGCGTTGACCATCGAAAGGCGCGTTGAGCGGGACCCGAGACGACGCCGCGGACACGGACGTGGCGTTTGCCGACGCCGTCGCCTATGCGCCGGGCGAAGCCGCGGCCCGGGCCTCGGGCGTTTCGGAGGGATCGCTGCGCATCGAAGCCGTTCCGGTCCAGACGAGCTCTGGTTCGATGACCCCCCGGGTCACGCCGGCCGACCGCGTGGACCAGGCGGCGCCGGGCGACCATCGCGACCGCCCGCTGAAGTCTGTGCCGCCTGTGGCGATGTCGGCGGCGGACCGGATCACCGGCGCGGCCAGCCCGGCCGTCCGAGGGGTCGACTGGATGGTCGCCGCCGACGCGCCCGGCACGCCGCCGATCGGCGGCGAGGGGTGGACGTTCTTCTCGGGCGTTTTCCTTGGCTCCGGCGGCGCGGTTCTGGACCTGAGTCTCAGGGGTCTGCGTTGGTTCAACCGCGTCTCCGACGTCGCCGTGGTCTCGGGCGTCGCCGTCCGTGCGACGGCCGATGGCGGGGACGTCGCGCGGGTCGAGGATGGCAGCCTCGACGAGGCCTTGGTCCTCGGCGGCGCCCGGGGCGCTCTCCTGCCCCGGGGGGCGCCGTTTCGTTGCGGGGGCGAACGAACGAGGCGCGCGGAGGCGGCGCGGCGCCTGAGCCTGTCAGGAGCGGCGGCGGGGCGGGGCAGAAAACGCTCGCCATGCGGGGGCGCCGAGCGTAAGGGAACCTTATGGCCCGCCCCTTGATCCCGATTTCCGAAGCGCCGCGATTCCCGGCGTGGCGGCGGCCGGTGGCCTTGCTGATCCTGATGGCCGCCGGCATGCCGCTGAGCTTCGCCACGTGGAACGCCCTGCTGAACAATTTCGTCATCGAGGCCGCGGCCTTCGACGGCGCGGATATCGGCTGGCTGCAATCGGTGCGGGAGATCCCCGGCTTCGCCGCCGTGGGCGTGATCGCGGTGATCCTGTTCGTGCGCGAGCAGACGCTGGCGATCATCAGCCTGCTGCTGCTGGGCTGCGCCACGGCGATCACGGCGCATTTCCCCACCTTCGGCGGGCTTCTGATCACCACCTTCGTGGGCAGCCTGGGGTTCCACTACTACGAGACGGTGAACCAGAGCCTGCAGCTGCAATGGCTGGACAAGGAGACGGCGCCCAAGGTGCTGGGCTGGATCCTGGCGGCCGGCTCCGCCACCAGCCTGGTGGCCTATGCGCTGATCGTGGGCCTGTGGGAGGCGCTGGGCCTGAGCTATGAGAGCGTCTACATGGCGGGCGGCGCCGCGACGGTGCTGGTGGCGCTGGCGGCCTGGACGCTGTTCCCCCGGTGGGAGGCGCCGACGCCGCAGACCAAGCGCATGGTGCTGCGCCGGCGCTATTGGCTGTACTACGCGCTGCAGTTCCTGGGGGGCGCGCGGCGGCAGATCTTCGTCGTCTTCGCCGCCTTCATGATGGTCGAGAAGTACGGTTTCGCCGTGCACGAGGTCACGGCGCTGTTCCTGGTGAACTATGCGGCGAACATGCTGTTCGCGCCGCTGATCGGCCGCATGATCCACCGGTTCGGAGAGCGGGCGGCGCTGGTCATCGAATATGCCGGGCTGACGGCGGTGTTCGCCTGCTACGCCGGCCTTTACATCTACGACTGGGGGCTGTGGGCGGCGGCGGCGCTGTACGTGCTGGACCATCTGCTGTTCGCGATGGCCTTCGCGCAGAAGACCTATTTTCAGAAGATCGCCGATCCGGCGGACCATGCGCCCACGGCGGCGGTGGCCTTTACGATAAATCATGTCGCGGCGGTCTTTCTTCCTGCCGGGCTGGGCTATCTGTGGCTGACGTCTCCGCCGGCGGTGTTCGGCCTGGCGACGGCGCTGGCCCTGGGCAGCCTGGGCCTGGCGCTGTTGATCCCGCGACACCCGCAGCCGGGGCGGGAGACCGTTTTGACCCGCTGGCGGCCCCCGCTGGCCCAGCCTGCGGAGTAAGGCGATGTCTGAGGCCGGACGCTTCACCACGGGCAGCACGCTGCGCCATGTGACGGTGATGGCGCTGACGGGCAGCCTGGGGCTGACCTTCGTGTTTCTCGTGGATTTCGTGACGCTGCTTTACGTGGGCTGGCTGGGAGAGCCGGTCTACGTGGCGGCGCTGGGCTTCGCCTGGGTGATCCAGTTCTTCGCCATCAGCGTGGGCATCGGTTTCGCGATCGCGGCGACGGCGCTGGTCAGCCGCAACCTGGGCGCGCGGGACCGGCCGGCCGCGCGGCGGCTGGCGGGCACCTCGCTGGCGGTGACGGCGGGCGTGCTGACGGCGGTGACGGTGCTGGCGGTCGCGGCGCGGGAGCCGGTGCTGGAGCATCTGCTGGGCGCGGAGGGCGAGGCGCTGGAGGTTGCGTCGCGCTTTCTGCTGATCAGCCTGCCGAGCCTGCCGCTGATGACCTTCGGCATGGTGGGATCGTCGATCCTGCGCGCCGAGGGCGATGCGCGGCGGGCGATGATGACGACGCTGAGCGCCGGCGTGGTGACGGCGGCGCTGGACCCTTTCCTGATCTTCGAGCGCGTGACGATCCCCAGCCCGCTGGAGGGCGGCGGGATGTGGGTGGACCTGCCCGGCTTCGGCTGGGGCGTGGACGGCGCGGCGGCGATGCTGGTGGTCAGCCGGCTGGTGATGCTGGCGGTGGCCATGCATGCGGTGGTGCGGGTGCACGACCTGGCGGCCTGGCCGAGCTGGGGCGACGTGCGGCGCGACGCGCGGCAGATCTTCGCCGTGGCGATCCCCGCCTCGGTCACGCAGATGTCGACGCCGCTGGGCACCTGTCTGCTGATCGCGGCGGTGGCGCGGTTCGGCGATCAGGCGGTGGCGGGGTGGAGCGTGGCGAGCCGCATGATGCTGCTGGCCTTCGGCGGCATTTTCGCCCTGTCGGGGGCGATCGGCGGGATCATCGGGCAGAATTTCGGCGCGGGGCGTTGGGACCGAGTGGCGCGCGCGTATCTGGACGCGATGCTGTTCTGCCTGGTCTATGTGGGCCTGATCTGGGCGCTGCTGTGGCTGGCGACGCCGAGCATCGTGACGGCCTTCGCGCTGCAGGGCCTGGGGGCGGAGGTGCTGATCTGGTTCACGTCGGTCGGGGCGGGGGCGTTCGTCTTCGCCGGCTTCGCCTTCGTCGCCAATTCGGCGTTCAACAATCTGGGCCGTCCGACCTGGTCGGCGGGCATCAACTGGGCCCGGGACGGCGTGGCGCTGCCCGCGGCGCTGGCCGGCGTCGCGTGGCTGGGCCTGGGCGTCGAGGGGCCGGTTTTCGCGCAGGCGGCGGCCACGGTGCTGGTCGGCGCGGCCGGGGGCCTGTGGGGCTGGGCCTGGATCGCGCGCCGCGCGGGCGCCGCGGCGCCGCGGGGGCTGGCCTCGGCCGCGGGCAGCGGCTAATCCGCGGCTGGGACTGACAATCGGAGGCCGGGGATGGTCAAGATCACCTATATCGAGTTCGGCGGGACCGAGCATGTCGTGGACGTGGACGAGGGGCTGACCGTCATGGAAGGCGCCCGCGACAACGACGTTCCGGGCATCGAGGCCGATTGCGGCGGCGCCTGCGCCTGCTCCACCTGCCATGTCTACGTGGATCCCGCCTGGGCGGAGAAGCTGCCGGGCAAGGAGCCGATGGAGGAGGACATGCTGGACTTCGCCTACGAGCCCAAGGACACCTCACGCCTGACCTGCCAGCTGAAGGTGACGCCGGAGCTGGACGGCCTGGTGGTGCGGATGCCGGAAAAGCAGATCTGATGCGCCGCGCGGCCGGCTGCATCGTCGCGATCGTCGCCCTGGCGGCGGGCGCGGCGGCGGCCGCCGAGGACGACGCGCGGGTCTGCGTGGAGCTTTACGGCGCCACGGCCTGCTACGATGGACCCGTGGCGCGCTACGGCCACGCGGTGCTGGGCGACACGCCGGAGTGGAGCGTGCTGTCGGTGCGGTTCGAGGGCGAGTCCGCCGCGCTGGAGCTGCCGGAGGACCGCATCTTCGAGGACGTCTCTCCGCGCCTGGTGCGGCTGAGCGAGGGCGCGGCGCCGGCGGTGGTCGCGGTGGAAGCCTCGGCCGATGCGGGCGCCCGGCTGGTGATGTACGTGATCGACGACGGCGCGCTGCGGGAGCTGGCGGCGACGCCGCCCATCGGCACGCGCAACCGCTGGCTGGCCCCCGCCGCCTGGACCGATCTGAACGGCGACGGCGTGCTGGACCTGGCCTATGTGGACCGCCCGCACCTGGCCGGGGTGCTGCGGGCGTGGAGCTTCGGCCCCGACGGACTTGCGGAGATCGCGGCGGAGGCGGGGTTTTCCAACCACCGCATCGGCGACGCCTTCATCGCCTCCGCCGTGCGCGTCTGCGACGAGGTCGTGGAGCTGGTGCTGCCGGATTTCCGGTGGTCCGAGCTGCGGGCCGCGCGGCTGACCGAGGGCGGCTGGGTCTGGCGGCGCATCGCGGGCGAGGCGAGCCGCGCCGGCGTGCGCGCCGCCGCGGCGCAGTGCTGAGGGCGGCGATCGTTCTGCTGGCCGCGGCGGGGGCGGCGCGGGCCGACACGGTGGTCGGCCCCGAGGCCTTCGAGGCGCTGACCGAGGGCCGCGTGATGATCTACACCCATCAGGGCGAACCGTTCGGCGCGGAGCAGTATCTGCCGGACCGCCGGGTCCTGTGGCAGCGCGACAGCGGCGGCTGCCTGCAGGGCGTGTGGTTCGGCGAGGGCGACGACATCTGCTTCGACTACGAGGACCTGCCGGGCGTGGCGGTCTGCTGGTCGGTGCGGCGCACCGCCGAGGGGGAGGTCGTGGCGCTGCGCCACGGTTCGGGGGAGCCGTTCGAGCTGACCCTGGGACAAGAGCGCAAGCAGCCCCTGGAGTGCCGCGAGCCGACGGGGTGAGTTGGGTTCTTGAGTTGGGCGCCCCAATCGGGCGGTTGAGCTGGGCGGTTGCGTCGACCGACCGAGGCGGCGCGGGTCCCGCCGTCGAGCTTTCCGCACCGTGGGACGACGGGGCGCGCTTCGGTTGAAGCCGCCGGGCGCCCGTCGTAGACCGCGGCGACCTGCTGGACCCCGACGGAGGACCCCGCCTTGGCCGATACGATCGCCGATCTGCTCGCCCCGCATCCCGACGACGCGCCGGCGCTGGGCGCCCCGGGCCGCGCCTGGATGAGCTTCGGCGCCCTGCGCGCGCAGAACGCGGCGGTTCGGGCCGGGCTCGCCGCCGCCGGGATCGGCGCGGCGGATCGGGTGGCCATCGTGCTGCCGAACGGGCCGGAGATGGCGGCCGCCTTTCTGAGCGTCTCCACGGCCTGCTGCGCGGCGCCGCTGAACACCGCCTACAAGGAGGACGAGTTCGACTTCTACCTCTCGGATCTCGGGGCCAAGGCGATCATTCTGGCGGAGGGCGAGGCGGGGCCGGCGGCGGCCGCGGCCCTGAAGCGGGGCCTGCGCGTGGTGCGCCTGTCGCCGGCGGCGGAGGGGCCGGCGGGGGCGTTCGCGCTGGATCTGGGCGGCGAGGGCGACGCGGCGCCGGCGGGGGAAGAGGCGGCGGCGCTGGTGCTGCACACCTCCGGCACGACGTCCCGCCCCAAGATCGTGCCGCTGCTGCAGCGCAACCTCGCCGCCTCCGCCCGGCATATCGGCGCGGCGCTGGAGCTGAGCGCGGCAGATCGCTGCCTGAACATGATGCCGCTGTTCCATATTCACGGGCTGGTGGCGGCGACGCTGAGCTCCCTTGCGGCGGGCGGGAGCGTGTGGTGCGCGCCGGGCTTCGACGCGCTGAAGGTGTTCGCCTGGTTCGGCGAGGCCTCGCCCAGCTGGTACACGGCCGTGCCGACCATGCATCAGGCGATCCTGGCGCGGGCGCCGCGCAACGCCGAGGCGGTGGCGGCGATGGATCTGCGGCTGATCCGGTCGAGTTCGGCCAGCCTGCCGCCGCAGGTCATGACGGCGCTGGGCGAGACGTTCGGCTGCCCGGTGGTCGAGAGCTACGGCATGACCGAGGCGGCGCATCAGATGACCTCCAACCCCCTGGCGCGGCAGAAGCCGGGCAGCGTGGGCGTGGCGGCGGGGCCGGAGGTGATGACGGCGTCCGAGACGAAGGACGCGGTGCTGGAGGTCGGCGCGCTGGGCGAGGTCGTGATCTCCGGCCCCAACGTGACGCCGGGCTATGAGGCGAACCCGGAGGCCAACGCCAAGAATTTCTTCGAGGCCGGCGGCAAGCGCTGGTTCCGCACGGGCGATCAGGGCGCGTTCGATGCGGACGGGTTCCTGCGCATCACGGGTCGGCTGAAGGAGATCATCAATCGCGGCGGCGAGAAGGTGAGCCCGCTGGAGGTGGACGAGGCGCTGATGGATCACCCGGCGGTGGCGCAGGCGGTGACCTTCGCGGTGCCGCATCCCAAGCTGGGCGAGGAGGTCGGCGCCGCGGTGGTGCTGCGCGAGGGCGTCGAGGCGGACGAGGCGGGCATTCGCGGGTTCGTGCGCGAGCGGCTGGCGGAGTTCAAATGCCCGCGCAAGGTGGTGATCCTGGACGAGATCCCCAAGGGCGCGACCGGCAAGCTGCAGCGCATCGGGCTGGCGGAGAAGCTGGGGCTCGGCTCATGAGGATCTGCGTCTTCGGCGCCGGCGCCATCGGCGGCTATATGGGCGCCAAGCTGGCGCAGGTGGGGGCGGATGTGTCCCTGGTGGCGCGGGGGCCGAATCTGGCGGCGATGCAGGCGAACGGCCTGACGCTGATCGAGGACGGGGAGCGGACGACCGTGGCGGTGCGCGCGGAGGAGGATCCGGCGGTGCTGGGCGTTCAGGACTATGTGGTCGTGACGCTCAAGGCCCATTCCGTGCCCGGCGTGGCGGAGCGGATGCGGCCGCTGATCGGGCCGGACACCTGCGTGGTGATGGGCGTGAACGGGGTGCCGTGGTGGTACTTCCATGGGCTGGAGGGGCCGTGGGAGGGTCGGCGGCTGGAGACGGTGGACCCCGGCGGCGTTCAGTGGGACGTCTTCGGGCCGGAGCGGGTGCTGGGCTGCGTGGTCTATCCCGCGGCCGACGTGCCGGCGCCGGGGGTGGTGAACCATATCGAGGGGAACCGGTTTTCCCTGGGCGAGCCGGACGGGTCGAAGTCCGAGCGGGCCTTGGCGCTCTCGAAGGCGCTGGGCGCGGCGGGGCTGAAGGCCCCGGTGCGGCCGAAGATCCGCGACGAGATCTGGGTGAAGCTGTGGGGCAACCTGAGCTTCAACCCGATCAGCGCGCTGACCGGCGCGACGCTGGACGTGCTCTGCACCGATGCGGGCACGCGGGCCGTGGCGCGGGCCATGATGGTGGAGGCTCAGGCGGTGGCGGAGGCGCTGGGCGTGAAGTTCCCCATCGACGTGGACCGGCGGATCGAGGGGGGCGCGGCCGTGGGGGCGCACAAGACCTCGATGCTGCAGGACCTGGAGAAGGGCCGGCCCATGGAGATCGACGCGCTGGTGACGGCCGTGCAGGAGATGGGACGCCTTGTGGAGGTGCCGACGCCGGTGCTGGACGCGGTGCAGGCGCTGATCGCGCTGCGCGGGCGGATGGCCGGGCTCTTGGGCTGAGGTTGCGGCCGGGCGCGGAACGACACGCCCGGCCCTGAGCGAAGGCGGCCCCGGATCAGGTCCGGGGCGAGACGCCGCCCGACCTCCCGCCAGCGCAGACCGAGGAGGCCTGGACAAGCCGAGTCGTCGAAAGGGTCAAGGCTCGCAAGCCGAAGGCGCAGCGACGCTCCGAAGGA
>JBCBYE010000141.1:0-8457 GCA_039816075.1 Pseudomonadota bacterium
AGAAGTCATTTTCATTATATAAGGGGAAATGAAACTCTATGGTACGTAAAAAAGTCCTCTAACAATTCTTTGGAAGTGAACGAGATTTCACTCAACCTGTGCATCGCGGCCAGTGTAAGTGATATCTCGTTCACTTCCAAAGAATTGTTAGAGGACTTTTTTACGTACCATAGAGTTTCATTTCCCCTTATATAATGAAAATGACTTCTATAGAAATGGTGAATTAAGCGCAGAATGGAGCATTGAGAACGTGTAATTGAATTAAAATTTTCACATGGTAAGTAAAGAGTCGAAGTAATGTTTCGATCGTTAATACGAATATTTTGATTGAGAGACCGCGCAAGATATCTCGACGAGATTGACTTGCCAAGGCTGCCGACGAGTCTGAGACGTCCGTCTGCACTTGAGAATTGCAGTTCAGAAAGTTGAACAAATCTCTCCCTTTGCGTTGTATAAGTTAAACAAAAAGTACGATGAACATAACACAAGTTTGAAAGGATATTCTTAAGTGATATAGACTGATCGGGCTTTTTATTCTTGAAATAGCGTAGTAACTCAAATGCGACACCTGAATTCAAAAATTTAACTTTCTCTGTTTCCAAACTTACCTTCTTGCGAGAGTCGTCTGTATCAGAAATCACTCCATGATGCTCTCTAAACGGAATACTCTTCGATGAAAGAAGCGCCTTTGCCGCATTTAGGTAGGAATAGTAAAGTATCAATGGAGCAGTTGATGCTTCTAAATCACGTGAAATCTGAAGAAATCTTTGAGCTTGATCCCAATAAAACTGAGCCTCACTTGATCCAGCCTTTCTCAGCCATAGAGCAACGTACTCAACCGGATCATCTGTCAGCACGGTTCGTGATCCAAAGTCTGGCTTAACAATAGCCTTTGGAACTCGCACCTCTAACCCTTACCCATCCATCTTCAGCGCATTAATAAACGCCTCCTGCGGGATATCCACCCGCCCGAATTGGCGCATCTTCTTCTTGCCCGCCTTCTGCTTGTCCAGCAGCTTGCGCTTTCGCGTCGCGTCGCCGCCGTAGCACTTCGCCGTCACGTCCTTGCGCAGCGCCCGGATCGTCTCGCGCGCGATGACCTTGCCGCCGATGGCCGCCTGGATGGGGACCTTGAACATGTGCGGGGGGATCAGCTCCTTGAGCTTTTCGCACATGGCCCGGCCGCGCATCTCCGCCCGGTCGCGGTGCACGATGACCGAGAGGGCGTCCACAGGCTCGTCGTTCACCAGGATCGCCATCTTCACCAGGGTGTCGGGGCGATACCCCTCCATCTGGTAGTCGAAGCTGGCATAGCCCTTGGTCACGCTCTTGAGCCGATCATAGAAGTCGAACACCACCTCGTTCAGCGGCAGATCGTAGACCACCATCGCGCGGCTGCCGGCATAGGTCAGATCCTTCTGGATCCCGCGCCGGTCCTGGCACAGCTTCAGCACGTCGCCCAGGAACTCGTCCGGCACCAGGATCGTGGCGGAGATCCACGGCTCCTCGATCCGGTCGATCTTCACCACGTCGGGCATGTCGGCGGGGTTGTGCATCTCCCGCATCGTGCCGTCGGTCATGAAGAGGCGATAGACCACCGAAGGCGCGGTGGTGACGAGGTCGATGCCATATTCGCGTTCGAGGCGGTCGCGGATGACCTCCAGATGCAGAAGGCCCAGAAAGCCGCAGCGGAAGCCGAAGCCGAGGGCGGCCGACGTCTCCATCTCCGAACTGAAGGACGCGTCGTTCAGCGCCAGCTTTTCGATGGCGTCGCGCAGATCCTCGAAATCGGCGCTGTCCACCGGAAAGAGGCCGCAGAACACGACCGGGACCGAGGGCTTGAACCCCTCCAGCATCGCCTCCGCCGGCGTGCGTTCGTGGGTGATGGTGTCGCCCACGCGGGTGTCGCGCACCTGCTTGATGGAAGCGGTGAGAAAGCCGATCTCGCCCGGGCCCAGCTCCGCCACAGGCTCCATCCCGGGGCGGAAGACGCCGACGCG
Source organism: Pseudomonadota bacterium (assembly GCA_039816075.1). Lineage (GTDB taxonomy): Bacteria > Pseudomonadota > Alphaproteobacteria > Rhodobacterales > Rhodobacteraceae > Albimonas. The sequence continues at coordinate 2,001 of JBCBYE010000141.1, forward strand.
ATCCACCGGATAGGCGGCCTTGGTGGACATCATGCGGATGCGGTCGCCCTTCTTGAGGACGCCGTCGATGATGCGCACCAGCACAACCACGCCCAGATAGGCGTCGTACCAGCTGTCCACCAGCATCGCCTTCAGCGGCGCGTCGCGGCGGCCGGCGGGCGCGGGCAGGCGGGTGACGATGGCCTCCAGCACCGCGGGGATGTTCAGACCGGTCTTGGCGCTGATCTCCACCGCCTCGGAGGCGTCGATGCCGATGACGTCCTCGATCTGTTCCTTGATGCGCTCCGGCTCGGCGGCGGGCAGGTCGATCTTGTTGAGGACGGGCACGATCTCGTGGTCCGCGTCGAGGGCCTGATAGACGTTGGCCAGGGTCTGCGCCTCGACGCCCTGCGAGGCGTCGACGACCAGCAGCGACCCCTCCACCGCGCGCATGGAGCGGGAGACCTCGTAGGCGAAGTCCACGTGGCCGGGCGTGTCGATCAGGTTGAGGATGTAATCCTCGCCGTCCTGCGCCCGGTACTCCAGGCGCACGGTGTTGGCCTTGATGGTGATGCCGCGCTCGCGCTCCAGCTCCATGGAGTCGAGCACCTGCTCCTTCATCTCTCGATCCGTGAGGGCGCCGGTGACCTGAATCAGGCGATCGGCGAGCGTGCTCTTCCCGTGGTCGATATGAGCCACGATGGAGAAGTTCCGGATGCGTGAAAGCTCGGTCATGCACTGGCTTATGGGGTCGGGTCCAGACGCCGTCAAGCGAGGCGCGGGCGGGTCCCGACGTCGCGGCCGCGGTGCGGACCCGCGGCCGGAGTTTCGGCGGCGCGGCAAAGATCGGCGTGGTGCGGCCGCCCCCGATCCGACGTGGCGCTCGGCGCGGCCGAGGCCGGCGCCCGCGTCCTCCGTTCGTCGGGGTCTCCGGGTCGGCGTTCAGCCGGTCGATCTGCGGCGAGACGCCCAGCCGAGGCCCGCCATGGCCGCGACGAGCAGGCCCAGACCTGCGGGCAGCGGCGTCTCGGCGGTCTGGACGCGTTCCGGCGCGATGCCGCCCACGACGGCGCTGCGGGCGCCGAAGCCCGGCGGGGGCGTGAAGGCACCGGCCGGCTCGCCGGCGAACAGGGGGGCTCCGCCCAGGCCGTAGTCGATCGGGCCGCCGGCCGCGTCGAACAGCAGGGCATAGGCGCGGTCGACGGAGGAGAGACCCGCATCGATGAAGGCCGCGGTGAAGGGGTCGAACGCCTCGCCCATGTAGTTGACGCCGCTCGACGCGTCGCCGTTCAACAGGCCGAGGATGCGCGACGGGTCCGCTGCGGCGTTGCGCAGGGTCATGGCGCTGACCGGTCCGAAGGCGACGGGATCGCCTGCGCCCGCGCCCGACAGGTTCACGAAGCCGATGCGGTCCGCGCCCGGCGCGCCCAGGGCCAGGGCCTGGCTGGGCGTCAGCGCCTGCACGCCGCCATCCGAGGCCAGGCCGAGCCCGGTCACGAAGCCGGCGAAGGCGGGGGAGGACAGGGCGGCGAAGGCGGCGGCCAGAAAGAACCGGCGAAGGGGCAGGCGGGCGGACATGACGCGCTCCGAACAAAAAGGTGTCACGCTGACGAACGACCCATTCAAGATGGCGCCGCCGGGTTGAATGCCGCTTGAGTTGCGCGTTGCCTAGTCGTCAGTCGGGGGCGTCAGCCGGGGGCGTCAGTCGGGGGCGTCAGTCGGGGGCGTCGGCCGGGGGCGTCCGGCCCGGTGGCGGCGCGCGGATCGCCATGGCAGGCTGCGCCTGTCGCCAAGGCAAGGAGCGCGCAGCCATGATCCGAACCAGCCTCCGCATCGCATGATCGGCCCCCGCATCGTCGTTCTGACCGGCGCCGGCATCAGCGCGGAAAGCGGCCTGGGCACATTCCGCGACCTCGGGGGGCTCTGGACGCAAGTGCGGCTGGAGGATGTCGCGACGCCCGAGGCGTTCGCCCGCGATCCGGAGGGCGTGCTTGCCTTCTATGATGCGCGCCGCGCCAACGCCCGGGCGGCGACGCCCAACGCTGCCCATCGGGCGCTCGCGCGGCTGCAGCGCGCCCGACCGGGCGAGGTGCTGGTCGTCACCCAGAACGTCGACGACCTGCACGAACGCGCCGGCAGCCCGGACGAGGGCTTGATCCATATGCATGGAGAACTGATGCAGGCGCTGTGCGGCGCCTGCGGTCACCGCTGGGCCTGGGGGGAGGCGCCGATGACCCGGACCAGCCGTTGCCGGGCCTGCAACGCCGAGGCCGTGCGCCCGGACGTCGTCTGGTTCGGCGAAATGCCCTACCGCATGGAGGCGATCTACGAGGCGCTGATGGGGGCGGAGCTGTTCGTCAGCATCGGCACCTCGGGCGAGGTCTATCCCGCCGCCGGCTTCGTGGCGGAGGCGCGCGCCGCCGGCATCGCCACGTTGGAGCTGAACCTCGAGCCCTCGGGCGGCGCGGCCCTGTTCGACGAGGCGCGCCTGGGGCCGGCGACGCAGGTCGTGCCGGACTGGGTGGAGGAGGTGCTGGCGGCGGGCTGATTTCGCCCGCCGCCGTGCCGCTCAGTCGTTCGCGGTCCCATGACCGTGCCCATGCCCGCCATGTCCCTGCTCCGCCGGCTTGCGGTCGTTGTCCACAGGCGCGTCCAGCGTGATTTCCGCGCCGCTTTCGAAAACCAGCGTCAGCGGCACCGTCCCGCCTTGCTCCAGCGGTTCGGTCAAGCCCAGCAGCATCACGTGGTCGCCGCCGCGCACCAGCGCGGCCATGCCGTCGGCAGGCACCTCGATGGCGTCCACCTCGCGCATCCGGGCGATGCCGTCCTCGAACTCGTGGGTGTGCAGCTCCACCCGCCGCGCGGCGGAAGAGCGGACCTCGACCAGTCGGTCGGCGTCGCCCGACGGGTTCATGATGCGCATGAACACCGCTCCCACCTTGGGGTTGGAGGATCGGGCGTAGGCGTCCATCACCTTCAGGTCGGCGGCGACGGCGGGCGAAGCGAAGAGGTGGGCGGCGAAGACGGCGGCGCAGGCCGCGGCGAAAAGGCGGGTCATGTTTCGGTCCCTGAATGGAAGATCGCAGCATCGGTGGGGTCGGCGGCTCAGCCGACGCCCGGCGGCGGTCCTCTGGCAGGGGGAGTGATGCGGCACGGGGCCGAGGGCGCGGCGTCGCGGGCGACGGGCCGGGCGTCCCGGCCGCGCGTCGGGCGCCGCAGGCTCGACGGCTCGGCCGGCGGGGCCTTGGCGAGGCCGCACCACAGGCAGTCGTGGCCCGAGAGATCGTCGCCATCGGTCGCCGGCAGCAGCGACCCGTCCGGCCCGACGCGCACCTCGACGCCGGAGCAGAGCACGACGCTGAACCCGTTGGGCGCCGCCTGCGCAGCAGCGTGGCCCAATGGGCCGCTCAGCGCGATGCAGAGCGCGACCAGCAGGCGCAACGAGATCGATAGGCGAGCCATGGGCGACGCATGGCGCGAGCGGAGGGTCAGGGCAAGCGGCCGGACGCCGCAGGCGGCGCCCCAGGTCCGGATCGGATGGTCTGGATCAGGCCGCTGCGGCGCCCGACTTCTCGATCTCGCGCTTGACCTTCAGCGCGCGGGGCGACAGCTCCGCATCCTTGGACTTGGCCAGGAACGCGTCGAGCCCGCCACGGTGATCCACCGTGCGCAGCGCCGCCGAGCAGACACGGAAGCGGAAGCTGCGTCCCAGCGCCTCCGACTGCAGGGTCACGGCGTTCAGGTTCGGCAGGAACCGCCGACGGGTCTTGATGTTCGAGTGGCTCACGCGGTTGCCGGTCAGGACGCCCTTGCCGGTGAGCTCGCAGCGACGGGACATCTTGAAGTCCTCCGCGGATGAAACGTTGCAGCATCTGGGCGCGCGCGGCGCAGCCCCGAATCTGAGACGCGGTGTTTAGGCGCGGGCAGGCGGCGCGTCAACCGAAGCGCGCCGCTTCGGCGGCGCGAGGCGCGCGCGCTAACGCCGATGCGCTGCCAGCGCCCGCGCCGCCGCGTCCGGCGCGGCCAGTCTCCCCTCGGCCACCGCCTGCACCAGATCGGGCCAGATCGCGGCCACGGCCGGGTCCTTGCGAAAGGCGCTCAGCACCGCGCCCTCCGCCTCCGCCTGCAGCCAGGACACCGCCTGGGCGGCGCGCCGCGCCTCGCGCGCGCCGGTTTCGCGCCGGAACCGGTCGAGGGACTGCGCCTCGGCCCAGGCCTCCTCCAGCCCGTCCTCCTGCAAGGCCGACACCGCCAGGGCCTTGGGAAAATCCTCCGGATCGCCCGCCCGGCGGCGCAGCAGGCGCAGGGCGCCGGCATAATCCGCCTGGGTGCGCCGCGCCGCGGCCGCCAGGTCGCCGTCGGCCTTGTTCACCAGGATCATGTCGCAGATCTCCATGATTCCGCGCTTGACCCCCTGCAGCTCGTCGCCGCCCGCCGGCGCCAGCAGCAGCAGGAACAAGTCCGTCATCTCCGCCACCATGGTTTCGGACTGACCGACGCCCACCGTCTCCACGATCACCACGTCGAAGCCGGCCGCTTCGCACAGCAGGATCGCCTCGCGCGTGCGTCGGGCCACGCCGCCCAGGCTCGCCTGGCTGGGCGAGGGGCGAATGAACGCCTCCGGCCGGCGCGACAGGCGGTCCATGCGCGTTTTGTCGCCCAGGATCGATCCGCCCGTGCGGGTCGAGGAGGGATCGACCGCCAGCACCGCCACGCGGCGCTCCTCCTCCACCAGGCGCATGCCGAAGCTTTCGATGAAGGTGGATTTGCCGACCCCCGGCGTGCCCGACAGGCCGATGCGCAGGGCGTCGCGGGGCCGGGCGCCGAGGCGGGCGATCAGGGCGTCGGCGGCGGCGCGATGGTCGGCGCGGCGGCTTTCCACCAGCGTCACGGCGCGCGCCAGCGCCCGGCGATCGCCGGCGAAGAGGCGCTCGGCAAGCTCCGCCGCCTGCCGGTCCGCGTCCGGTCCGCCCGCCGTCTTGGCCTCGCCCATGCTCCGCCCTTCTTTCGCCTCGCCGCGAAGCGCTTAAAGATCACAGGCGCAGGCGGGCCGAAAGGCCCGGGACCGGAGGGGCGCGATGACGGCGATCTTCAAGGCGGCCGCCGGGGCGGCGATGCTGGCCGCGGCCGGCGCGACGGCCCAGGCGCAGGCCCAGGCGAAGCCGGAGGCGCAGACGGAAACGCTGCGCTTCGAGCTGCAATTCGGCGGCGTGCTGGCCGGGCACATGAACCTCAGCATCGATCGCGACGGGCCGCGTTACGAGGCGCTCGCCCAGGGGCGGCCGGCCGACTGGCTGTCGGCGCTGTTCTCCGCCCGACTGTCGGCCCGGGGCGCCGGCGAGGCCGGGGGGGACGCGTTGCGGCCCGAGCGGTTCGAGACGCGCGTGCGCTTCGGCGACGACGACCAGCGCGTCGCGGTGCGATGGGGCGCCGGCGGCGCGCCGGAACAGGTGGAGGCCGATCCGCCCTTCCGCCCCAAGCCCTGGGCCATCGACCCGGCCGACCAGACCGGCGCCGCCGATCCCCTGGGCGCGGCCGTGCGCTGGATCTCCGCCCGCGCGCCCGAGGCGTTGTGCGACGAAACGCTGGACCTGTTCGACGGTCGCCGCCGATCCCGGGTGACGCTCGGCGCGCCCGTGGCGGCGGAAAACGGGGCCGGCTGGCGCTGCTCCGGCGACTGGCGGCGCGTGGCCGGATGGAAGCCGGAGGCGATGCAGGCCGATCCCACGCCCATCCGCGTCGCATTCTCAGCCGGTGCGGACGGGCTCGCGCGGCTGTCGCGGCTGGAGGTGGTCACGCGCTGGGGCACCGGCGTCGCCCGGCGTCTGCCGGCGGAATGACCGGCTGACGGTCGCGGCGCGGCGGACGAACGCCGCCGTGGACGCCGACCGCCCCGCGGGCTAGACGCCGGCCCATGTCCGACGCCGCGCCGCCGCCCCCCATCGCCCCCGGCGTCCCCTCGCAGGGCCTGCCGGTGGAGGCGGCGCTGCCGGACCTGCGCGCCGCGCTTCGAGCCGATCTCAACGCCGTGCTCGTGGCGCCGCCCGGCGCCGGCAAGACCACGCTCGCCCCCCTCGCCCTCATGGCCGAACCCTGGGCCGCGACCGGCAAGCTGCTGCTGCTGGAGCCGCGACGCGTCGCCGCCCGCGCCGCCGCGGACCGGCTCGCCGCTCTGCTGGGCGAGGATCTCGGCGCCTCCGTCGGCCTGCGCATGCGCGGCGAAAGCCGACCCGGCGCGCGCATCGAGGTGGTGACCGACGGCGTTCTGTCGCGCCTGCTGATGGACGCGCCGGAGCTGCCGGGCGTTGCGGGCCTGATCTTCGACGAGGTGCACGAACGGGCGTTGCAGACCGATTTCGCGCTCGCCCTCGCGTTGGAGATCCAGGGCGCGCTGCGCGACGATCTGCGGCTTCTGGCCATGTCCGCCACGGTCGATGCCGACCGGCTGGCATCGCATCTGGGCGCGCGGATCGTCGCC
>JBCBYE010000321.1:0-5507 GCA_039816075.1 Pseudomonadota bacterium
GGGAAAAGCGCGCGGCGTCGGGGCGACGTTGCGTTAGTCTGACGGGGTCAGAGGCTGCAGGAGCCGCCGCCATGCCGCTCGATCGATCCGCCGCCGCGCGGCGCCCCATGCCCGGGGTCGTCGCGCCGCCCGAACCGCTGGGCCTGTGGCAGGCCTGGCGCGCCGCGCGCCGCAACGTGCTCGAGATCATTCCCCAGGGGGCCTACGAACGGCCGGCGCTGACCGGCGGGTCCGGCAAGGGCTGGATCATGCTCGCCGATCCCGCGGCGCTGGAGCGGGTGCTCAAGACCCGCGAGGCGGCCTATCCGAAATCCGCCGTGACGCGGCGCATCATGCGGCCGCGGCGGGGCGAGAACCTGGTGACCGCGACGGGCGAGACCTGGCGCTGGCAACGGCGCGCCATGAGCGCGCCTTTCGCGCCCGGCGCCCTCGACGCCTCGCGCCCGGCCATGGCCGCGGCCGGTCGGGCCGTCGCCGATCGGATGGGCCGGGGCGCGCCCGGCGTCGTCGACGTCTATCCGCAGATGACCGCCGCCACCGCCGACGTGATCGCGGACATCGCGCTGTCGGGGCGGGAGGCGCTGGACCGCAAGGCGCTGACCGACACCATCGACGCCTTCGTGGAGCGGGTGGCGCGCATTTCGCTTCTGGATCTGCTGGGCGCGCCCGGCTGGGTGCCGCGGCCGGGCGAGCTGCTGGACGGCGCCCGCGCGCGGATGGATCGCAAGGCCGATGCGATCATCGCCGCGCGCCGGGCCGCCGGTCCGTCCGACCCGCCGGATTTCCTGGATCTGCTGATCGGCGCGCGCGATCCGCAGACGGGGCGCGGCCTGTCGGAGGTGGATCTGCGCAACAACCTGCTGGGGTTCCTCTTCGCGGGGCATGAGACCACGGCCCTGACGGCGACCTGGGCGCTCTACTTGCTGGCCGCGCATCCAGACCTGCAGGATCGCGCGGCCATGGCGGCGGACGCCGCGCCGGAGGATCGGCTGGACCCCTGGCTGCGCCAGGTGCTGGAGGAGACGCTGCGCCTGTTCCCGCCCGCCGGCTTTCTCGCCCGCACCGCGCTGGAGGCGGACGAGCTTGCGGGGATCGAGGTTCGACCGGGCATGGCGGTGATCCTGCCGATCTACGCCATGCACCGCTCCGCCCGCCTGTGGCCGGAGCCGGAGCGCTTCGACCCCGAACGCTTCGCGCCCGAGGCCAAGGCGGCGCGGCATCGCTACGCCTGGCTGCCCTTCGGCGCGGGGCCGCGGGTCTGCATCGGCGCGGCCATGGCGCTGGAGGAGGCGGGCATCCTGCTCGCCGCCGTGCTGCGCCGCTTTCGCCTGAGCGTCCCTGACGGTTTCACGCCGGAGCCGCGCATGTGGTTCACGCTTCGGCCGGGAAGCGGCATGCCCCTGCGGCTCGATCCGCGCTGAGGCTTGGCGGCGGGCCCGCGGGCAGGCAGGCTCCCTCCCCAAACGACAGGGAGGAGATCATGCCCCACGCCCCCGACCGCGCCAGCTGGCTGCGCCTGCCCGACACGGCCGACCCCGCGCCGGCCATCGCCGAAATGCAGGCGGAAAGCCTCGGCCGCCTCGGCTACGTGCGCGAATTCCTCAAGCTGCCGTTCGAGCCGGACCGGCTGACCCTGTTCCAGGGCTACGTGAACCGGCTGATGCGCAGCGACGACTGCCTTCTTACCGGGCAGGAGCGGGAGCTGATCTCGCTCGTCGTGAGCCTGGAGAACCGCTGCGAGGCCTGCATCATCACCCATGCGGGTGCGCTTCAGGCACATGGCATGGCAAAGCGCACGATTGATGTGGTGCTGTGCAACTGGCGGCGTGCGGAGCTAAGCGCGCGCGAACGGGCGCTTGCGGTCTTCGCCGCCGACCTGACGGTGCAGCCGGGCCTGGCGAGCGAAGCGGCGCTCGACGCGCTGCGCGAGGCGGGGCTGGAGGAGGCCGAGATCCTGGAGGCGGTGCAGATCGTCGCCATCTTCAACGCCACCAACCGGCTGAACGCGGCATTGGGCGTGAAGATCGACGGCGGCTCCCACGACGCGTTCCGCGGCGGCTGAGGCGGCCGCCGCCTGCCGCGCAGATCGGAGCGCCGGCGGGGCGCCGGCCAGAGCGCCGGTGGGGCGCCGGCGAGAGCGATCCGCAGGCCGAGCCGCGGCGGTCCGGCTCGAACGATCCCTCGACCGGCCGGATCGCCGTCGGCAGCGATCTTGACCTTGTTCGGCAAAGCGGCGACGCGACCGGCGTGACCTTCAGCCTGTTCGGCGCCTTCGACCTCCGCCACGTCGATGGCGTGCGGGTCCGGTCGCGCAACGGCGAGGACGTCGGGATCCGTCCGGAGCGGGATCAGGTCGCGACCGTCTTGGGCGCGGTTCCGCTGCCGGCCGGCCTCCCGCGGAGGCTCGGCGCCCTGGCCGCGGTCGGGCCTCGCGCGCAGACCCGCCTGAGGCGCGCCGCCTCCGGGCGTCCTCCGGGCCGCCTCAGCCGCCGCCCGCCGCGCTCGGCGGCGGCGTCGCGCCCGGCGCGCCCATACGCGCGGCGGCGGCGCGCCCTCCATGCCGCTCGATCAACGCGGCCTGATCGGCCTTGGCCGCGGCGTCCGTCGCCTCCGGATCGCAGATCGCCGCCAGCTCGGCGCGCAGCTCCGCCAGCTTGGCGGCGCAGGCCGGGTCGGCCGCGCGATTCGTCGTCTCCTCCGGATCCGCATCCAGATCGAACAGCTCCGGCGCGTGCCCGACATACTCGATCAGCTTCCAGCGCCCCTTGCGGATCATGTAGGCGGCGGAGTTCGATCCGGCCGCGTGGTATTCGCTGAAGATCGCGCGCGCCGCGTCGAACGGCGCCGCCGCGATCGCCATCAGGTCCCGTCCGGGGCGGCCGTCCCCCTCGGCCTCGACCCCCGCCGCGCGCAGCAGCGTGGGGTGCAGGTCCAGCAGGTCCACGGGCGTCGCGCATTCGCCCTGCGGCACGTCCGGGCCGCAGATCATCAGCGGCACGCGCACGCTTTCCTCATACATGTTCGACTTGCCCCACAGGCCCCGGGCGCCGACGTTGTCGCCGTGGTCCGAGGCGTAGATCAGCCGCGTCGACGCGCTCAGGCCCGTCGTCTGCAAGGCCGCCCGGACCCGGCCCAGATTGTGGTCCAGCCACGACACGAGGCCGTGATACGCCGCTACCGCCGCACGCCGCTCCGCCGCGTCGCGGAACTGGTTCTCGGTGTCCATGAAGCCGCTGTGCTCGTCGATCCAGGGATGCCGGGAATGGCCTTCGGCGGGGCGCAGCTTGGGCTCGGGCAGGGCGTCGGGGTCGTAGAGCTCGTAGAACGCCTGCGGGCAGACCAGCGGGAAATGCGGCGCGACGAAGCCGACGTAAAGCACGAAGGGCCGACGGTCGGCCGCCGCCGCCGCCGCCTCCAGCCAGGCGACGGCGCGGTCGGCGACGCGCCGGTCGTAGTCGGTATAGGCGCTTTCGCCCGGGCCCACGTAGTCGCCGAGCATGCGCGGGCGCGGCCGCTCCGCCTGGCTGACCAGCGGATTGCGGATGGAGGCCCAGACCATGCCGTGCCCGCCCAGCACATGCATCGGAATATGCTCCACGTCGAAGCCGGCGGGGTCCTCTTCGGCCCGGTAATGCAGCTTGCCGATGCTCTCCACCCGCCGCCCGGCGCGCTGCAGCGCGTGGCCCCAGCCGTCCATCTGACCATGGTAAGGCATCGCATTGTCCCAGCAGCGTGTCTGGTGCACGCGCCGCCCCGTGGCGAAGGCGGCGCGGGCGGGCACGCAGATGGGGCTGGGCGTGTAGGCGGCGGTGAAGCGAAGCCCCTCCGCCGCCATGGCGTCCATGTGGGGCGTGCGCGCGCGATGCCCGGCGCAGCCCATGAAGCGCGGGTCGTGCTCGTCCGACATCACGATCACGAGGTTCTGCGCGGTCACGGCCCCGATCCTCAGAACGCGGCGAGCAGGGCGTCGCGCATCAGCGCCGGGTCGATGGCCATGACGTCGTGATGCCCGTTGATGGTCTGCGTGCGGAAGCGCGGATCGGCCTCCGCCTGCGCCATGAACGCGTCGAAGAGGGGGTTCTGGTTCTGCGTGCAGCGCTGATAGGTGTAGCGGACCCCGTCCCGCCAGGGAGAGCCCTCGATGGTCTCGGTGAAGCAGCGGGCGGACATGGGGCGCAGGCGCGCGTCGGCCCATTCGGCCAAATCGCCGGTCAGGCCCCAGATCTTCTCGCGCGCCTCGGGTGGCCGCGGGGGGATCATCGCGCCGGCCTCCGTCGCGGCGGCGAAAGTCTCCGCAACCTGCGGCGGAACGTGGGAGGCGAGCGCCTCGCCGTCGTCGAGGATCAGCGCGTCGAGATAGATCGCATGGGCGATGCGCCGGTCCCGGTCCTGCGCCAGCGCGCCGGAGAGGACGCAGCCGCCATAGGAATGGCCGACCACCACGGCGCCGCGCAGATCGTTGTAGAACAGGTGGTTGGACAAGTCCTGCACATGCGCGCGCAGACCGATCTCGGGCGCCTGGCGGTGCGAGTTGGCGCCGAGGCCCGACAGCTCAACCGCCGTGGCCATCACGCCGGACTCCGCCAGCGGATGCAGCAGCTTGGACCAGGCCCAGGCCCCGTGCCAGGCGCCGTGGACCAGCACCACGGGCGGCGCGAAGCCATGGGCGCGCGCGGCGGCCGGAACGATCGCCGGCGCGGCGAGGGCGGCGGCGCCGAGCGCGAGGGCGGCGCGGCGGGTCGTCCGGATCGGATCGGTCATCGTGGGTCTCCGGCGCAGGGGGTCACGCCATCCCGACCGGGGTCTGGTTGGGCTTCACGTCGTTGGGGCGGGTCATCAGCATCGAGGTGAGCGCGTCGCGCAGCGCCCGGCAGGCGGGATCGTCGAAGCGGTTGGTCAGCTCATTCGGATCGTCTTCGAGATCGTAGAGCTCGCCGGCCCCGCTCGCGAGGTCCAGGGTCAGCTTGGCGGTCTTCGTGCGCACCGTGCGCAGCGACAGGCCCACGCCGACGCGGCCCGGCAGCAGCTCCCACTCCGACAGGGCGAAGTCGCGGGTCGCGTCGCCCTCGATCACGTCGCGGGCGGAGCGGGAATGCCAATGCTCCGGCGCCTCGGCCCCGCCCCAATCGGCGAAGGTGGCGGCGAGGTCGAGGGTCGACAGCGGCTCGTGGCTGACCTTGCCCGCGGGCACGCCAGGCCCGGCGACGATGCCGCGCACGTTCAGCAGGCCTTCGAAGGGCATGGGGCCTTTGAGCACGAGGCCATGATCGCCCAGCCAGTCGCCGTGGTCCGCGGTGTAGATGACGATCGTGTCGTCGGCGATCCCAGCCTCCTGCAGGGCGATGCGCAGACGGCCGACACCATGATCGATCAGGCTGATCTGGCCGTAGGTGTTGGCGATGATCTCCCGCAGATGATCGTCCGACACCTCGGGAAACCGCGAGTAGGACTTGCGGACGTCCGAGCCGGGGCCCTTGATCTCGGCGCTCACCGCCGCCTCGTGCCAC